>CAYSVF010000157.1:0-6164 GCA_964434415.1 uncultured Parvibaculum sp. | reverse complement strand
CCTCGGCGCGGCCATTGATGAACTGCTCGACATATTCATTGCCGCTCTTGTCCACCTCTTCGACGCTGCCCTGCCAGATGATCTTGCCCTTGTAGATCATTGCGATCTTGTCGGCGATCTTGCGCGCGCTCGCCATGTCATGGGTGATGGAAAGCGTCGTCGCGCCGAGCTCCTTCACGCTGTCCACGATCAGTTCGTTGATGACGTCGGCCATGATGGGGTCGAGGCCGGTGGTCGGCTCGTCGAAGAAGATGATTTCCGGATCCGCCGCGATGGCGCGCGCAAGGCCGACGCGCTTCTGCATGCCGCCGGAAAGCTCCGCCGGATAAAGTTCGCCCACATCCGCGCCAAGCCCGACCTTGGACAGCTTGTCCATGGCGATGTCCTTGGCGTCCTTGCGCTTCATGCGCCGGCCCTGGATGAGACCGAAGGCGACGTTTTCCCAGACGGGCAGGCTGTCGAACAGCGCCGCGCCCTGAAACAGCATGCCGAATTTGCGCAACGTGTCTTCGCGGGCACTCTGGTCCATCTTCAGCACGTTCTCGCCGTCGACGAAAATCTCGCCCTGTTCCGGCTTCACGATGCCGAGGACGGATTTGATCATGACCGACTTGCCCGTGCCCGAGCCGCCGATGACGACCAGGGACTCGCCCTTCGGCACGGTCAGGTCGATACCGTCCAGAACCACTTTGGGCCCGAAGCGCTTGTGGACGCCGCGCAGTTCGATCTTCGCGTCGGGATCGGGTTTGTTTGCCATGTCCGTTCTCACTTCGCGAACAGCAGCGACGTCATCACATAGTTCGCTGCAAGGATCAGAATGGAAGCGCTCACCACCGCGTTCGTCGTCGCGCGGCCCACGCCCTGCGCGCCGCCCTTGCTGTTGAAGCCGTGGAAGCAGCCCATCAGTGCAATGATGAAACCGAACACGGCCGCCTTGATGAGGCCGGAGGTGACGCCATTGTCCTGGATGTAATTGATGGTGTTCTTCAGATAGACGCCCGCATTGAAATCGAGCGTCGCGGTGGACACCACATAGCCGCCCATGATGCCGATGATGTCCGCGACGAAGACGAGAAGGGGCAGGGTAATGACGGCCGCCGCGATGCGCGGGGCGACGAGATATTTATAAGGGTTCGTGGAAAGCGTCGTCAGCGCGTCGATCTGTTCAGTCACGCGCATCGTGCCAAGCTCGGCGGCAATCGCGGCGCTGACCCGGCCGGCAACCATGAGGCCGCCGAGAACCGGCCCGAGTTCGCGCGTGATGCCCAGCGCGACCACGGTGGCGACGAGCGATTCCGAATTGAATTCGCTGGAGCCGTAATGGATCTGGAGCGCGAGCGCGCCGCCCGTGAAAAAGGCGGTAAGCGCCACCACGGGCAGCGAGAAATAGCCGATCCTCAACATCTGCTGAAGCAGCATCCGCAGGAAGAAGGGCGGACGGACGATATGCGTGACGGCGGCCCAGGTGAACTTGCTCAGCTTGCCGATCTCGGCGAGCGTCGCGATCACGACCCGCCCGATAACCGCTAGAAAATTCAAGATACGCTCCTGCCCATATTGTTGTCCGCGGCGCTGGAAGGGATTCGGCCGCCCCGAGTGTAGTGCCGCCGGTATCGTTCGCCCAGCGAGGTCAGAATTTCATAGCCGAGCGTACCGGCCCGCTTCGCAACTTCGTCGAGCGGCACATGATGGCCCGCCAGTTCCGCCATATCGCCGCGCGATACGGCGCCTTCGGCCAGGGAGGTAATGTCCGCGACGATCAGATCCATCGAAACACGTCCTGCAATGGGCACGATATGCCCCGCCAGCGCAACCACGCCACCCTGCGCCTGAAGACCGGGCAGGGAGGGGAAACTCAGGGACCGGAAATACCCGTCCGCATAGCCCGCTGCAAGCACCGCGACCCGGCGCACGCCCTCTCCCGTCGAGCTGGCGCCATAGCCGGTGCTCTCCCCGGCGGGCACGTCTTTAACCTGAAGCACGCGCGCTTGTGCCGTCACCACCGTTTCGAACGGGTTGTCGCGCGCGGTAAACGGGTTGCCGCCATAAAGGCCGATGCCGGGCCGGATGAGGTCGAAATGATAATCGGCGCTGAGAAAGGCGCCGCCGCTATTGGCAAGGCTTGCCACGGCGCGCGGGAAGCGGGGCTGGAGCGTGTCCACGATATGGGCGAAGCGCTCGCGCTGGATGGCGTTGAGCGCGTGGTCGGGATCGTCGGCGCAGGCGAGATGGCTCATCAGCAGCGCCACATCGAGCCCTTCCGACCAGGTATTGCTGGCCATGAAGTCGGCGGTCTCGCCGGCGGTGAGCCCCAGCCGGTTCATGCCGGTGTCGAAATGGATGGCGCAGGGCAGATGCGTCGCGGCCTTCCATTCCCCGATTTCGGCCAATGAAGAAAGACAGGGCCGAAGTCCGTATTCGATGAAGGCGGGCGCGGCGCCCGGCATCAGTCCGTTCAGCACATAAATGGGGACATTGTCGGCGCGGCCCGCAAGCGCCTCGCGCACCGCACGGCCTTCGGCGGCCTCGGCAACGAAGAAGCAGCCGCAACCGGCCTCCGCCAGCGCGGTGACGACGGGCTTGAGGCCGAGCCCATAGGCATTCGCCTTGACCACGGCGCCCACTTCCGCATGCGGCGCGGTGTCCTGAAACCGCCGGTAATTGGCGGCGAGCGCATCAAGGTTAATCGTAAGCACGCCGCCCGCATCGGCCTCGAAGGGAGCATCGGCGGGGGCAGGCGTGCTGGACTTGGTTCTCAAGGTATGGATTCCGGCAGGTGGTCATCAGCGATGTGGTCGCTGAAGCGCGTCACATCCGCCTGGAACTGTAGTTTGACCGTGCCGGTAGGTCCATGGCGCTGCTTGCCGATAATGACTTCGCCGATGCCGTGGACATGCTCCATTTCCGCCTGCCATTCCAGATGCTCGGGCGTGCCTTCGCGCGGCTCGCGGCGGGAAACGTAATATTCCTCGCGGAAAACGAACATCACCACGTCGGCGTCCTGCTCGATGGAGCCGGATTCGCGCAGATCCGAAAGCTGGGGCCGTTTGTCGTCTCGCGCTTCCACCTGACGCGAAAGCTGGGAGAGGGCGAGGATCGGGACGTTGAGTTCCTTCGCCAGTGCCTTGAGGCCGGTGGTGATCTGCGTCACTTCCTGCACGCGGTTTTCGCCGAACTTGCCGGAGCCGGCGAGGAGCTGGAGGTAGTCGATGACGAGCAGGCCGAGGCCGCGCTGGCGTTTGAGCCGCCTTGCGCGCGCGGCCAGCGTCGCAATGGTGAGGCCGCCCGTATCGTCGATATAAAGCGGCACGCTCTGCAATTCGCGGGAGGCCTCTACCAGACGGTGGAACTCGTCTTCCTCGATACGGCCGCGCCGGATGCGCTCCGACGGGACGCCGGATTGTTCGGCGAGCAGTCGCGTGGCGAGCTGTTCCGACGACATTTCGAGCGAGAAGAAGCCGACGATGGCGCCGTCTTTCGCTTCCACCGTGCCGTCGGGATGGTGCACGGCCTTGTAGCTCTTGGCCGCGTTGAAGGCGATGTTGGTGGCAAGCGCCGTCTTGCCCATGGAGGGGCGGCCGGCGAGGATGATGAGGTCGGAAGGCTGCAAGCCGCCCATGCGCTGGTCGAGATCGCGAAGCCCGGAGGAAATGCCCGACAATCCGCCATCGCGCTCATAGGCGGCGGCGGCCATGTCGATCGCGGTCTTCAGCGACTCGTGAAAGGCCTGGAAGCCGCCTTCATATTTGCCCTTTTCGGCGAGCTGATAGAGCGATTGCTCTGCATCCATGATCTGGGTGCCCGGCGCATCGTCCACCGGCGCGTCGAAGGCGCGGTTGTGCATGTCGGTGCCGATGCGGATGAGCTCGCGCCGGATCGCGAGATCGTAGATCGTGCGCGCATATTCCTGGGCGTTGATGATGGTCGTGGCCGCGCCCGCCAGCCGGGCGAGATATTGCGCGCCGCCGACCTCGGCCAGCGCCTCGTCGCGCTCGAAAAAGCCTTTCAGCGTCACCGGCGAGGCGAGATGGCCCTGCGTGATGAGCTTCGACATGGCCTCGAAGATCCGGCCATGCACATCCTCGAAGAAATGCGAGGGCTCCAGAAAGGCGGCCACCCGGTCGAAGGCGTCGTTATTCACCAGCACGGCGCCCAGCAGCGCCTGCTCCGCCTCGATGTTGTGAGGCGGCACGCGATATTCGCCGCCTCCCTCGTCGGGGGCGGGATCGTCGGGGATGTCGTTATAGGCGTGAAGAGGCGTGTCCATGGTCCCCTTATCACCCGCGAGCTGCGCTTCTTAAAGCACTAAAAGCGCCCTGTTTCAGACAGTTAACAGCAATGTTTTTCACAGCCTGTGAGCAATTGCGCATCTGCGAGCCCAATCCCGCCCCATGCCTCGCGACAAGGCGTGAACAAGTCTGTGGATAAGTCATGAGCTTAATGCGATTCGGGAAGGGCGCCGTCCGGCTTTCCGGCGCGACGCCCCTTGTCGATGGCGGGTACAATCGGGTTGTCAGTCCCCCGCCAGCCTCTGCTCCATCGCCTGGGACGCGCCGAGCCTTTGCTCCTCGTCGAGCATGTAATCGCGCGTCATCGGCAGGGCGTCGATCTTCTTGGTGATCTGCATCTGGAAATTGACCATGCCCTCATTACGGAACGAGGTTTCCGAACCGACCAGATAGAATTCCCACATCCGACAGAAGCGTTCGTCATAGATGTCTCTGGCCTCGTCCCAATGGGCCATGAAGCGCCGGCGCCATTCGCGCAAGGTCTCGGCGTAATGGAGCCGCAATATCTCGATGTCGGTCATGAAGATGCCGGCATTTTCCACCGCCGCGGACATTTCGCTGAGCGCGGGGATATAGCCGCCGGGGAAGATATATTTGGCGATCCACGCATTGGTGGCGCCGGGCGGGTCGAGGCGGCCGATCGTGTGGACCAGCGCCACGCCGTCATCCTTCAGCAGCTCGCGGATGGCGTTGAAATATTCGGGGTAGTGGCCGATGCCCACATGCTCGAACATGCCGACCGACACGATGCGGTCGAACTGCTCGGTAATCTCGCGATAGTCCTGAAGGCGGATATCCACCCGGTCCTGAAGACCGCGATCCTTTGCGCGCTGCGTGCCGACCGCATGCTGCTCTCTGGAGAGGGTAACGCCGACAACTTCCGCGCCGCATTCCTCCGCCAGCATGAGCGCCATGCCGCCCCAGCCACAGCCGATGTCCAGCACGCGCATGCCCGGCTCGATCCTGAGCTTGGCTGCGATATGGCGCTTCTTGGCGAGCTGCGCTTCTTCCAGCGTCATGTCGGGACGGGCGAAATAGGCGCAGGAATACTGCTTGTCCTCGTCCAGAAACAGATCGTAGATGCCGCCGTCGAGGTCGTAATGATGGGCGACGTTCTTCTGCGCCTTGCCGACCGGATTGTGCTGGTCGATGCGCCGCTTAAGCCGGCGGAGATGGGCCTGCAAGCGGAACACGGGCCCGGCGTAATCATTGCCGAGGCTGCTCGTCAGCATGTCGATGAGGTCGTAGATGGTATGCGGCCGGTCTACCGTGAGCCTGCCGTCCATATAGGCTTCGCCCAGTTTCAGATAGGGGTTGAGGGCGATCTCGCGTCCGGCCTTCGCGTCATGAAGACGGACGGTAACAGTCTGACCTTCGCCGTTCCCTATGGCCGTCGCCTTGCCGTTGGCATCGATAAGGTTCAGCGAACCTTTCTTGACGACCATCCTGAGAAGCATCTGAAGAAGCATGGTACCCCCTCAATCGAGTGGTGAACCGGTCGTTTGCCCAACTATGAAAAAAGAATTGGCGGCTGTTTGCAAGAGTGGTTCTAAAAAGCTTCGTAACTCGTCCAATTGCGCGGCAACTATCCAAAGAAAAAGGCGCCCCGGACAATGCCGGAGCGCCTTGATTTTCAATGCCTTGCCGAAGATCAGCCGGCCGGCGTTTCTTCTTCGGAAGCAGCATCGGCATCGGCCTCGGCTTCTTCCGAACCGTCCTCGTCCGGGGCCAGTTCTTCGTCTTCGAAGAACTCGGCGGCTTCGATGTCTTCGTCATCTTCCTGCGTCTGGGTGACGTCTTCGCCGCGCGCCTGGCGTTCGGCTTCTTCTTCCGAACGGGCCACGTTCACGCTGACGGTGGCGATCACTTCAGGGT
>CAYSVF010000156.1:0-6171 GCA_964434415.1 uncultured Parvibaculum sp. | reverse complement strand
GCCGAAGACGGCGCAGTCCTCCACTCCCGGCATTTTGTGGAGCTCCGCCTCGATCTCCGCGGGATAGATGTTCACGCCGCCCGAGATCACCATGTCCTTGGCGCGGTCGCAGAGATAGAGAAAGCCGTCATCGTCCAGATAGCCGATATCGCCCAGCGCGATCAGGCCGCTCTTCTCCGAGCGCCGCCGCTTTTCGTCGTCGCCGTGATAGGTGAAATCGGGAATGGTGTGCATGCGGCAGACGATTTCGCCGGTCGCGCCCTGCGATAGCTCCTTGCCGTCATCGTCCAGCACACGAATGTCGGCGCCATTGAATGCCTTGCCGACCGTACCGGGATGCGCGAGCCATTCTTCGGAATCGCAAAAGACGACGGCGCCCGTTTCCGTCCCGCCGTAATATTCGTAGATCACCGGCCCCCACCATTCGATCATGGCCTGTTTGACATGGACGGGGCAGGGGGCGGCCGCATGCACCACGAAGCGCAGCGAGGAAAGATCGTATTTCGCCTTCACCTCGTCAGGCAGTTTCAGCAGACGGACGAACATGGTCGGCACCATGTGGAGATGGGTGACACGCTCGCGGTCGATCATCTGCAAAAGCTCTTCCGGGTCGAAGCGCGGTTCCAGGATGATGTTGGCGCCATAGCGCAGCGCGAAGAGCCCGTAGGCGTTGGGTGCGGAGTGATACATCGGCCCGGTCACCACGGTCACTGACTCTTCGGGCGAGGCGACATCGGTATTGAACCCCATCACCTTGCCGATGATTTCCTGCCAGACGACCGCCTGCTCGGCGGTGGGCGGATTGCGCCGGACGCCCTTGGGATGGCCGGTCGTGCCCGACGTGTAGATCATTGAGCCGGGCGGCTCGTCCGGCGGCGCGGCGACGGGATCGAAACCCTCAAGCCAGGCTCCCCATTCGGCCGTACCCTCGGGAAGCGAACCTTGAGCGGGGTTGAGACCGTAGGCGGCACAGATTTCAGGCGGGGTCTCGACGACGAAGACCGGCACGTCCGCCGGCAGCGCGCTTTCGATGCCGCGATAGAGATCGGCATGGATCACGATCGCCTTGGCGCCGGAGTTGGAAAAGATGTAGCGCGCTTCCTCCGACGTGTAGTGCCAGTTCACCGGCGTGTTGTAGGCGCCGCAAAGCCCCGCCGCGACGGAGGCTTCGAAGAAGGGAAAGTCGTTTCTGAGATAGACGGCGACGACATCGCCCTTGCCGATGCCGAGGCTTTTGAAACCGCTTGCCGCACGCGCGGCCCGTTCCTGAACGGAAGCCACTTCCACGGCCCGTGAGCCGGATCTTACCTGTGTGCCCATCGTCTCCTCCCAAAGTTCGATGGTTATGTCTTTGGGAGGAGTGTAGCAGGCGGAAGAATGCCGAAAAGGGGGCTGCCGCAGGGTCAGCTGTAGCGGGCTTCGCGCTTTTCGCCCTTATTGCCGGATTTCACCTCGCCGAGCGCCCATTCGATATCCGCGAGATAGGTGTCGGCCACCTGCGCATGGAAGGGCGACAGCATCAGGTGAAGGCCTTTCGGCTCCGTCGACACGGAGGTGAACCAGCCGCGCTCGAACATCTTGCCCCAGACAGCCATCGGGTCGACCTCGTCATGGCCGAAGGCGACGATGCCGAGCTGGGGTTGGCCGAGGATATGAAAGCCGAGCTTTTTGACGCCCGTCTCGATTTTTTCGCGCGCATCGGTGACGAGCTTGTGTTTGGCGCGATAGCCCTCGACGCCGAGGAAGTTCATCACCGCCCAGGCCGCCGAGATGGCGCCGCCCGGCCGTGTGCCGGCAAGGGTGGGCGTGACCATGCGCCCGCCCGGCCAGTTGTCGCAATCGAAGACCATGTAGGAGCGCAGCTCGTCGGAGCGGAAAAGCACGGTCGAGGCGCCCTTGGCGCAATAGCCGTATTTATGCAGATCGGCGGACATGGACCTGACGCCCGGCACCTCGAAATCGAAGGGCGGAATATCGCCGCCATTCATGCGCACGAAAGGCGCGATATAGCCGCCGACACAGGCGTCGACATGCATCCACACATCCTTCTCTTCCGCCAGCTTGCCAAGCGCCTCGATAGGGTCGATGAGGCCATAGGGAAAGCAGGGCGCGGACCCGACCATCATGATGGTGTTGCCGTCGATCTTCTCGGCCATGGCCGCCACATCAGCCTTGAGATCCTTGCCGACCGGCACACGACGGATTTCGAGTTCCATCATCTTCGCCGCCTTGTCGAAAGCGGGATGGGCCGACCATGGCGCGACGATATTGCAGGTGCCCTTTATGCCCTTGACCTGCCGGCCGAAATCCCGCGCGGCCTTGACCGCCATGTTGATGCTGTCGGTACCGCCCGAAGTGATGTTGCCCGCCGACCCTTCAGGGCCATGCAGAAGGCCGAGGCCCATGGAGATGACCTCGTCTTCCATCTGCTTCAGGCTGGGAAAGGCGAGGGGGCCGAGGCCGTTCTCGGACATGTACATGGTGTAGGCCTCTTTCTGGACCTGCGACACGTCTTCACCGGCGTTGAACACATAGACCGCGGTCTTGCCCTCGCGCCATTTCACGTCGTTCTTGCCGCGCTCCAGCATTTCCTGGCTCAGCACATCCCAGGCGGTTCCATGTTCGGGCATTCGCATGTCCCAGTTCCCCTTTGGTCTTTCGGATTTTGTTCGCGCCGATTATGGGGGCGGAGAGCCTGCGCGGCAACAAAAGCGTGAATAGGATTCACATTCCTGAACCCCTTTCGCGGCCCCCCGCCTTGGGCGCTATAGTCGCCTCAATGAAATAAGACGAGGGAGGAACGACAATGAGCGCCTATGAGGATGTTCTTTATGAGGTGAAGGACGGTGTGGCGGTGGTCACGCTCAACCGGCCGGACAAGCTGAATGCCTGGACCGCTGCGATGGAAAAGAGCGTGAAGGCTGCCATGGCCGAGGCAAGCGCGGACGAGAAGGTCCGCGTGATCGTGCTGACGGGAGCCGGGCGCGGTTTTTGCGCCGGTGCCGATATGGATCTTCTCCAGAAGATCGAAGCGGCGGGCGGCGAAAAGCGCGAGCAATCCGACGGTAAAGATTTAGAGGCTGCGTTCAAGGCCGCTACGGGTCCCGATCTCGAAGGCGCCTATGGCGGCCGTTTCGGCTTTCTGATGGAGGTGCCCAAGCCCGTTATCGCCGCGATCAACGGGCCCGCCGCCGGGCTCGGTCTCGTGGTCGCGCTTTATGCCGATATGCGCTTTGCCGCGGCGGATGCGAAATTCACCACAGCCTTTGCGAGCCGTGGGCTCGTCGCCGAACATGGCGTTTCATGGCTGTTGCCGCATCTGGTGGGGCCTGCCCATGCGATGGATCTTCTGATGTCGGCGCGCAAATTCGACGGGCGCGAGGCCGAACGTATCGGTCTCGTCAATCGTAGCTTCGACGCCGAGCATTTCATGGACAATGTGATGGACTATGCCCGCACTCTCGCGACGAGCGTGTCGCCGCGCTCCATGATGGTGATGAAGCGACAGGTCTGGAAAGCGATGTTCCAGGACTTCAACACCGCGCTCGCCATCGGCGACGATGAAATGCAGAAGAGCTTCGCCAGCGAGGACTTCAAGGAAGGCGTCGCGCATTTCGTGGAAAAACGCGCGGCGAATTTCACCGGCCGCTGAATGCCGGACGGAAAGAAAAATGCCCGCCCCCAAGACAGGGGCGGGCATAGTCGTGTTTGCGGCGACGCGCCGTCAGAAGGAAACGGTCACGCCTGCCAGCGCTTCGATGCCCGGGGCCTGGAAGCCGTTGGCGGGCTCGTATTTCTGATCGAGCAGATTGTTGACCCGCGCCGTCAGCGTCACATTGTCCGTGAGCTTTTGCGACCCGGAGATGTTGACGATGGTGTAGGGCGTCGGGTTGAGATAGTAGCCGAAGCCGTCGCGCGGAATGTCGCGATAGGGATCGATCCACTGAATATCCGTCGCAAGCGATGTGCCTTCCATCGGCTGCCAGTCCGCCGTCAGGCCGATCTGGTGGCGCGGGCGGCGCGAGAATGCTGACTGGAAACTATCCGCCTTCAAAAGCGTGTAGGTGTAGTCGATCCGGGTCGACACGTTTTGCATCACGTCGAAACTGACGAATGCCTCGATCCCCTTGGCGGTAAAGCCGGGATCGTTTTGCGTCGTGGTGCCTGCCGAATTGGTCACGATCGGATCGTCGATCTGGGTCTGGAACCATGTGACGCCGGTCACAACGGCATGATCGAAGAAACCCTGCTCGACACCCACTTCCCAGCCGCGGCTCTTCTCGGGCTTGAGATTGGGGTTGCCCCGGAACACGCCGAAGCTGTTCGTCGAGAAACCATAGAGCTGATAGAGCGAAGGCGTTTTGAAGCCTGTGCCATAACTCGCCGTGAAGCGCGTGTCGCTATCGGGCAGATAATAGGCAGGCGCGATGGTGAAGGAGAAGTGGTTGTCGTAATCCACCGGCATGTCGTAGCGCAGATTGACGTTCAGGAAGAGCTGGTCGGCAAAATTCAGATGCTCGCCCGCATAAACCGCAAACTGATCTCTGTCCGCGTTGCTTTGTTCGTTGATCCGGTAGGAGGGGCCGAAATCGCGGAATCCATGGGCTTCGTATTTCTCATGCCGGTAGGAGGCGCCAAAGGAAAGCGTGTTCCAGTCGAGCAGGTCGTAGCTGTTGTCGAATGCCGCGTTGAGCGTTTCCGACGTAAAAGTCACGTCGTTGGAATAGATGGAGCCGCCCGCATCGGGCTGATCCTTGTTCTGGCCCTGCTGACGCAGATAACCGCCGGTCAGCGTCGGACGCCATGTGCCGTTGAAGAATTTTCCCGAAAGCTTGCCCGATACGAGCAGCTTCTGCTGGTCATAGGTGCTGTTCGGGTTGTCGTAGAAGGGCGTGAAGGAGGCATCCGATCCGTCTTCATCCGTATCGACCGAGCTGTCGACGAACTGCGCAAAGATGGAGCCTTTCACATTCTCACCGAAATGGTGGCCGATGTTGGTGGAGATGGAGGTGGTCTTGTTGCCGTCCTTCTCCTCGGGCTGTGTACCGCGTATGCGGGCTGGCGTGATGTCGGAGCCGTCGGTCCGTTCATGCGAGGCCGCGATGTAGTAGTTGGTCGCGCCGAAGCCGCCGCTCACCGAGGCATTTGCATTCAGTGTGCCCAGCGTGCCGCCTTCGATGCTGGCGCGTGTGGACAATGCGCCGGTGCCCGATTTGGTGATGATGTTGATCACGCCGCCGATCGCCTGGCTGCCATAGACGCCGCTTTGCGGACCGCGCACCACTTCGATGCGTTCCACATCGTCAAGCGAGATATTGGAGATCGCAGCCGCGCCGCTGGGAGAGGACGGGTCTTCTAGCGGTAGCCCGTTCATCATCACAAGCGTCTGGTTGGAATTTGCCCCGCGCATGAAAATGGACGTCTGGGAGCCATGCGGGCCGCTCTGCACGACATTGATGCCCGGCACGGTTTTCAGCGCATCGGTGAGGCGGAGATATTGATGCTCCTCGATGTCTTGCGCGGTGATGATCGTGTAGCTCGAGGTAACTTCCCTGGTGGGAAGCGGTTCGAGGTTGCCGGTAATCAGGATGCCCTTGGAAATCCTGTCCGTTTCGGCATGAGCGCTGGTGGCAAAAGCAGTCGCGGCACTGGCGGCGACGGCAAGAAAGGCGATAGATCGCCGGTCGAATTTCAACATGGGTGGACCCCCGTAACATGATCGCGGCAGACCCCGGCCGCAGGAACCGGTGGAGGGCGCGTAGTTACGAGAAGCGAGTGAGGCCGCTTGCAGGAGAACGCGGCAGGCTTCGATTGACTGTCGGGACAAGGGTCCGGCGACGCGATCGACCTGACGCGTCACCTCATGCGGAAAACACCGCCCCGCTGGCACACCCCGGCCACCGGCAGATGACGCGCTTTCTGGCAGGTCTCCTGGCTCGCGGGTCGTCGGCAGCGTTTCGCCTTCCCGGCCGATCCTGAAAAGGACCGATGGCCAGTGGCATGTCATGAAACGCAGCCTCACCGCTCACAGTTGCGGGGGCAGCCAGGGAATTGACGCACATCGGCGCGCCGCACCCTGGTCCCTCTTGCCTCTTCCTTCCGCCTTTCGGCTTGCGTGAAGAACCATGAAAGCGAGCGGCACTATAGGGGCGTGATTTTAGGTGTCAAATG
>CAYSVF010000155.1:0-6205 GCA_964434415.1 uncultured Parvibaculum sp. | reverse complement strand
AACACGCCGACAACAGGAAGACCGATCCGCGCGCCCGCAGCGCCGCGCGGCTGGGGGCCGTTCAGGCCCTTTACCAGATGGACGTGGCGGGAACGCCGATGGAGGAGGTCATTGCCGAGTTCAAGACCTTCCGTCTGGGCGAGAACATCGAGGACGAGGAGATCGTGGCGGGCGATGCCGCTCATTTCGAGGATCTCGTGCGCGGTGTGCTGCGCGAGCAGCGGGACATCGACACCCATGTGAACAATTCGCTTGCCAGGGGCTGGGCGCTGGCGCGCGTCGATTCCACGCTTCGGGCCATCCTGCGCGCGGGCGCCTATGAGCTGCGCCGCTGCAAGGACGTGCCGGTAAAGGTCGTCATCAACGAATATGTCGATATCGCCCACGCCTTTTTCGAAGGCGACGAGCCGGGCGTCGTGAATGCCGTGCTCGACCGGATGGCGAAGGAAATCCGCTCTCCCGACGCAGGGAAGGGTGCAGGCGGCAGGAAGGCCTGAGCATGGCGGGCGGGAAGGCAGACAGGCCCCGCCCCGGCGAGTTCGAGCTGATCGCCGAGCTGTTCGCGCCGCTTGCGCGCGAGGCCGCCGGCGCTTTCGGTCTCACGGACGATGCCGCGCTTTACCGCGCCTCGCCTGGCATGGAGACGGTCCTGACCGTCGATGCGATGGTGGAGGGCGTCCACTTCCTCCCCTCAGACCCGCCCGACACGATTGCCCGGAAACTTCTTCGCGTGAACCTCTCTGACCTTGCCGCCAAGGGCGCGCGCCCGCGCGGCTATCTGCTTGTCACGGCGCTTCCCGAGACATGTTCCATGTCGTGGCTGGAAGGTTTCGCGGCTGGACTTGCCGAGGATCAGGTGGAATTCGGCATCGCGCTCTGGGGCGGCGACACGGTTTCGACGCCGGGCCCGCTCACATTGTCGCTCACCGCCATCGGCGAGGTGGAGGAGGGCGCCATGCTGCCGCGCGGGGGCGCGCAGGCGGGCGACAGGGTCTATGTGACCGGCACTATCGGCGATGCGTCGCTCGGCCTTGCGGTGCTGCGCGAGCAGTTGCACTCGGGCTCGGATGCGGACCGCGCCTTTCTTGCCGACCGTTATCGTCTGCCGCAGCCTCGCACGATGCTCGGGCCTCTGCTTTCCGGCCTCGTCCATGCCGCGCTCGACGTGTCGGACGGGCTCGTCGCGGATCTGACGCATCTTTGCAAAGCCTCCGGCCTTGCCGCCACTGTCCGGGCGGCGGATGTGCCTCTCTCGCCCGCGGCGGCGGCCATGCTCTTGGCCAAGAACGATGTCACATTCGCCTCGCTTCTCACCGGCGGCGACGATTACGAACTGCTTCTCGCGGTGCCCGCCGCGGAGGAAGAGGCGTTTCTTGCCGTTGCCGCGGGAGCAGGGGTGCCGGTGGCCCTCATCGGTCATCTTGAGGAGAGGGCGAATCGTGCGCCCGAAACGCTTGTCCGGCTGGTCGATGCGGAGGGCGAGCTCATCGCGGTTCCCCATGCGGGTTTTCGCCATTTCTGAGCGTCTTCATGGCCCTGCGGGCGCTTGGGGCCCCCCTTATGAAATGAGTGCGTCGGTCCGGTTGCTTTCATCTTGAGCATTTGGCATCGTTTTTCCCGCTTAAGAGTATGGCCGGGGAGGTAGAGGGGATTCCCAGGGAGGTTTGGGGGATTTCTCTCGTCTTGTGTTTGTTGCGTGCGTAACAGCCGACCTGACCTTCATAAAAATTAAGGACAGAGAGAATGAGCACAATGTGGGCTATCATTGCTTGCGGCGTGCTCGCGATCCTCTATGGCATGTGGGCGATCCGCTCCGTGCTGGCAGCGGACGCGGGCAATGAACGCATGCAAGAAATTGCGAGTGCGATCCAGGAGGGTGCCGCCGCCTATCTCAATCGTCAGTACACGACGATTGCGATTGCCGGTGTCGTCATTTTCATCATCGTTTCCTATCTTCTCGGCCTTCGCGTCGGCATCGGGTTCGTCATCGGCGCCTCGCTGTCGGGTCTTGCAGGCTATATCGGCATGCTTGTGTCGGTCCGTGCCAATGTGCGCACGACGCAGGCGTCCGCGACCAGCCTTGCCGCCGGCCTTTCGATCGCCTTCCGCTCCGGTGCGGTGACGGGCATGCTCGTCGCCGGTCTCGCGCTGCTGGCCGTGTCGGTCTATTTCACGGTGCTCACTTTCGGTATGGGCCTGGAGCCCGGTTCGCGTGAAGTGGTGGACGCCATGGTGGCGCTCGGCTTCGGTGCCTCGCTCATTTCCATCTTCGCCCGTCTCGGCGGCGGTATCTTCACCAAGGGTGCGGATGTCGGCGGCGATCTCGTCGGCAAGGTGGAAGCCGGTATCCCGGAAGACGATCCGCGCAACCCGGCCACCATCGCCGATAATGTCGGCGACAATGTCGGCGACTGCGCGGGCATGGCGGCGGACCTTTTCGAGACCTATGCCGTGACCGTGGTTGCGACCATGGTTCTGGCCTCGATCTTCTTCACCGGTGCCGCCGAAACGGCGATGATGACCTATCCGCTTGCCATTGGCGGCGCCTGCATCGTCACCTCCATCATCGGCACCTTCTTCGTGCGCCTCGGCGCCAGCGGGTCGATCATGGGCGCGCTCTACAAGGGCTTCATCGCCTCGGCGCTTCTGTCGCTCGGTGCCCTTTATTTCGTCACCGACTGGATGGTCGGTCTCGATACGGCCTATTCCTTCGGCGCCGTCACCTTCACCGGCATGACGCTCTATGTCTGCGGCATTGTCGGCCTCGCGGTGACGGGTTTCATCATCTGGGTGACGGAGTACTACACCGGCGTGAACTTCCGCCCGGTGAAGAGCATTGCCGCCGCTTCGGAAACGGGTCACGGCACCAACGTCATTCAGGGCCTCGCAGTCTCGATGGAAGCCACGGCTCTGCCGGCGATCATCATCGTTGTCGGCATTCTGGTTTCCTTCAACCTTGCCGGTCTGTTCGGTATCGCCATCGCGGTGACGACCATGCTGGCGCTTGCAGGCATGGTGGTCGCGCTCGACGCCTTCGGTCCGGTGACGGACAATGCGGGCGGCATCGCGGAAATGGCGGATCTGCCCGAGGACGTCCGCAAGACGACGGATGCGCTCGACGCGGTCGGCAACACCACCAAGGCTGTGACCAAGGGCTATGCCATCGGGTCCGCGGGCCTCGGTGCGCTGGTGCTCTTCGCGGCCTATACGCAGGACCTGACCTTCTTTGCGGCCAATCCGGCCGACTACCCGTATTTCGCAGGCGTGGTGGCGGACTTCTCGCTGTCCAATCCTTACGTGGTGATCGGTCTCTTCATCGGCGGTCTTCTGCCTTACCTCTTCGGCTCGATGGGCATGATGGCCGTGGGCCGCGCAGGCGGTGCCGTGGTGGAGGAAGTGCGTCGTCAGTTCAAGGCGGATCCCGGCATCATGCAGGGTACCTCCAAGCCTGACTATGCGCGTGCGGTGGACATGCTCACCAAGGCGGCCATCAAGGAGATGGTGATCCCGTCGCTCCTGCCGGTGCTGTCGCCCATCGTGCTCTACTTCCTGGTCAACTGGATCGCGGGCAAGTCGGAGGCCTTCTCCGCGGTCGGTGCGATGCTGCTCGGCGTCATCATCACCGGCCTCTTCGTGGCGCTTTCCATGACCGCCGGCGGCGGTGCCTGGGACAACGCCAAGAAGTACATCGAAGACGGCAATTACGGCGGCAAGGGCTCGGAAGCCCACAAGGCGGCCGTGACCGGCGATACGGTCGGCGATCCCTACAAGGATACGGCCGGCCCGGCGGTGAACCCGATGATCAAGATCACGAACATCGTGGCGCTGCTGCTGCTGGCGATCCTGGCGCACTAAGCGTCGGATACCGGAGAACACGGAAGGCCCCGGCGGAAACGCCGGGGCCTTTTGCTGTGCATGACTTCCTTGCCCGCAAACGGCCCGGCCAGAAACTGGCCCGCTAATTGAAACACAGGTTTCTAATGCGAGTTCCGGGAGCGGGCGCCTCATGGTTTGTCCATATTTCAAACAAACGCCCGAGTTTCCGGAAGTTTTGTATCAACCGGGGACGGGAGTGCGGCGATGACGGGGCAAGGCCAGGCGGCGGGTACGCGCAATGTGCCCGATTCCATATCCGTGCTGCTCGATATATCGCGGGTCTTTCTCGCGCTTGCGGTGGCCGGCGCGCATTGGACCCAGAGCTATTTCCAGCCGGACTGGCCGGATCTGACGATTTTCGGCGTCGCCGCGGTCGGGGGCTTCTTCGTCCTGAGCGGCTACACCATCCGGATGATCTATCCAGACGGCAATTCCTTCGATGAGGGCCGCTATTACGTCGACCGCCTGTCGCGGCTCTGGTCGGTCGCCTTGCCGGCGCTTGTCGCCACGATCTGCCTCGACGCGGTTTCGCGCTATGCCGCGCCGGATTTCTACATGACCAATTGGGGCGGGGAGGCGGACCATCCGGTGTTCCGGCTTTTCGCAAATGCCGGGTTCCTGACCCAGTTCTGGGGCTACAGCATCTATCCGCTGTCCAATTCGCCTTTCTGGTCGCTCGGCTACGAAGCCGCCTTCTATCTGATGTACGGCCTCTATCTCTCCCGCCGTTACATGTTGCTCGGCCTGACCGCGCTGCTGCTCGGCCCCAACATTCTCTTCATGGCTGTGGTCTGGATCGGCGGAGCGGCGCTTTACGACGTTTACAGCCGCAAGGAGCGGAAGACGGGAACGGGCATTCGTCTCTTCGTCGCGGGGGGCGCCGCCGCCGTGATGGGGCTTGCCGCCATCGACCTCAACGGCTTTGCCGAAACGATCCGGCAGCTGATCGACGTTGTCTTCGGCACGCTGCATGTGGATCCGGCGCGCGTATCGGTGTCGCTGGTGCTGCCGTCCATTGCGGCGCTTGCGGTTTTCGCCTGGGTGTTCTGGGGGCTGGACCTTTATGGCGAGCGGATCGCGGTGCCGGGCCGCCTGAAGGTGATTGCCCGCAAGGTCGGCGATGCGACCTTCCCGATCTACCTCTTCCATTTTCCGATTTTTGTCTGCGTCGCCGCGCTCGGGCTCTACGACGTCCATTCCGCCTGGCAGAAGGTCGTCGTCTTCCTCGGTGTGATCGGCGTCGCTTTCCTGATCACGCCCTGGACGAACGTGCTGAAAGACATCCTGCGCCGACGTCTGCGGTCCGGCGTCGGCTATGTCAGGTTGAGGTTCGCCTGAGGATCAGTTGCCCGGCTGCGGCTTGCCCGCGCCCGCATTGTTGTAGCGGCCGATATTGGAGAAGAGCTGTTCGAGAATGGTCATCTCCTTGCCGCGGGTGGGCGTCTTGCGGTCGGCGAAATTGATCACCCGGCCGTCTTCCAGCCCGTAATAGGCGACATCGTCCACCACGCCGGATTTGTCGAAATAGATGGCCGCGACCTTGCGGTCGACCTCTTCGGGCGCGTAAAAGGCGTAGGTTTCGAACTTGCTGGAAATGTAATACCAGGCTTCGCCGGCGACGGTGGAAACGGTCGAGGGCGTTCCGAGGAGTTGCTTCACCTGCTCGCGGCTGTCGCCGGGATGGGCCTGTTTCAGGTCTTTCGCGTCGAAGATGTAACCGCGCTCTTCCACGACGGGGGCGCAGGCAACCGTCAGCGAGGCGCTGGTCGCGATCAGCGATGCGGCCAGGACGGCCTTGAACTTACGGCGCGGGTGAGCGGACTTCATGGCGTGACTGCCTCCTCGACACATCTTCTTCATGCGTTGACCTACCCTTGTCGGCTACTAAATTCAATCGGCATGTCAGGCCGCGCTTTCAGCTCCCGACGGGTCGGGCAGGAGATTACCGAATGATATGGAACAAATTGTTTCGCCGTCCCCAAAACGATGACGCGGCCTTCCGGCTTTACCGGGCGGTAAGCGATCAGGCGCGCCGGGCGGAATTCTATCGTCATGCGGGCGTTCCCGATACCGTGGAAAGCCGTTTCGAGATGGTTGCGCTTCACGCTTTTCTGGCGATGCACCGGTTGAAACAGGGCGGAGACGAGGCCAAGGCGCTGGGACAGCGCTTTTTCGACGTGTTTTTCGACGATCTGGACCAGACCATGCGCGAAATGGGCGTCGGCGATCTCAGCGTCGGCAAGAAGGTCAAGAAGCTCGCTTCCTCCTTTTACGGGCGGATGTCGGCCGATGAGGCAGGCCTGACGGTCGGTTCGGAGGCCTTGCAGGA
>CAYSVF010000154.1:0-6207 GCA_964434415.1 uncultured Parvibaculum sp. | reverse complement strand
TTCTCTATATGAAGGACGAAGTGACCGTCGATCCAGCCGTTGCCGGCAAGGCGCGGCTCGCGGTCGAGCGGATGATCAATCTCGGAAACTGACCGGCTTCCCCCGCGCTCCACGCGCGGGGGTTTTGCCATCAGGTCACAACGGCACGATGCGCACCACCCGCGCATCGCGACCGGGATATGCGGGGTTTTGAACCATGGCCCATGACAACATCACAGATGCAGGCGACGTTCTTATCGTCGGAGCCGGGTTGGCCGGTCTCTTCACCGCGCTGAAACTTGCGCCGCGCCCCTGCACCGTTCTGGCCGGCGCGCCCATCGGCGCCGGGGCCTCCAGCGCTTGGGCGCAGGGAGGCATCGCCGCCGCCGTGATGGAAGGCGATACGGCGGAAGACCATGCCGCCGACACCGTCGCCGCGGGTGCAGGGCTCGTGGACGAGGAAGTCGCGCTTTCCATGGCGCGGGAAGCGCGCGAACGCATCGAGGATCTGCTGCGGCTCGGCGTGCCCTTCGACCGAGATCTCGAAGGCAAGCTGAAAGCAGGCCGCGAGGCCGCCCATGGCCGCAACCGTATCGTGCATGTGCGCGGCGACCAGGCGGGCAAGGCCATCATGGAAGCACTTGTCGCTGCCGTACGCGCCACGCCCAGCATTCGCATCATCGAAGGCTTCTCCGCCTATGAGCTGGCGGTGGAACAGGGCCGCGTCGCGGGCGTTTTCGCGCGGCCTGCGAATACCAACGCCGCCCCGACGCCGCTGCTCATCAAGGCGCGCAGCGTGGTTCTCGCCTCCGGCGGCACGGGACAGCTTTTTGCCGTCACCACCAATCCGCGCGAGGCGCGTGGCGAGGGCCTTGCCATGGCGGCACGCGCCGGCGCGATGATCGCCGATCCGGAATTCGTCCAGTTCCACCCCACCGCCATTGCCGCCGACCGCGATCCCGCCCCCCTCGTCACCGAAGCGCTTCGGGGCGAAGGCGCGATCCTTCTCGACGATCGCGGCGAGCGCTTCATGCAGGCGATCCACAAGGAAGCCGAACTCGCCCCGCGCGACGTTGTGGCGCGCGCCATCTTCCGCGAGCTGGCGGCGGGCCGCAAAGTCCTGCTCGACGCCTCGAAGGCCGTGGGCGACAAATTCCCGAATGCTTTTCCGACCGTCTATCAGAGCTGCGCCGCTCTCGGTATCGATCCGACGAAGGACGGCATCCCGGTCGCGCCCGCCGCGCACTACCATATGGGCGGCATCATGGTGGACATGGCCGGGCGCTCCACCCTGCCCGGTCTGTGGGCCTGTGGCGAGGTTGCGGCAACCGGCGCGCATGGCGCCAATCGCCTTGCCAGCAATTCGCTGCTCGAAGCCGTGGTCTATGCCGCGCGCATTGCCCGCGACATCGACGCCACCATGCCGCTCACCAATACCGGCTCCGCGCATCACGTGGCGCCACCTGCGCTCGGCCGTGGCGACGCAGTCGCCGCGCCCATGATGGACGAGCTGCGCCGCCTGATGACGCGCCACGTCGGCGTGGAGCGCAATGAGGAAGGCCTCGCCCTCGCGCTTGCCGGGATCGAGCGGCTGGAACGCGCGGCGGGTCCGGCGAGCCTCTTCCGCAATGTCGCCACCGCGGCCAAGATCGTCACCGCCGCGGCCTATGCGCGCGAGGAGAGCCGGGGCGGCCATTGGCGCAGCGACTTCCCGAATCAGCGCATTCCCTGCCGCCACCGGACATTCATCACGCTCAAGGAAGCCGAACGCATCGCCGAAGCAGCGGTGTCGGCTGCGGGCATCCAGGCGGACGACAACATAAAAGCCGGAGATGCCGCGTCATGAGTATAGACATCGAGCCGCTGCCCCAGCTCATGATCGAACCGGCGGTGCGCGACGCGCTGCTTGAAGATCTCGGCCGCGCGGGCGACATCACCACCCAGGCGACCGTGCCCGCCGAGGCGAAGGCGCGCGTACTGCTCAATGCGCGCCAGCCGGGCCGCGTCTCGGGCCTCGATTGCGCGCGCATGTCGTTCCGCCTCATCGACCCGGCCCTCAAGGTCGCGGTCGTGAAGCCGGACGGCTCCGATGTCCTGCCCGGCGACACCATCGCCGCCATCGAAGGCCCTGCCCGTTCGATCCTGACGGGCGAGCGCGTGGCGCTTAATTTCATGGGGCATATGTCGGGCATCGCAACGGCGACGCGCGAAATCGCCAATGCCATCGCGCACACAAAGGCCCGCATCTGCTGCACGCGCAAGACGACACCCGGCTTGCGCCTTTTCGAAAAATACGCCGTGCGCTGCGGCGGCGGCATGAACCATCGCTTCGGCCTCGACGACGCGGTCCTCATCAAGGACAACCACATCGCCGTCGCAGGCGGGGTTGCCGCCGCCATCAAGGCCGCCCAGGCCCATGCGGGGCATCTCGTGAAGATCGAATGCGAGGTCGACACGCTGGAGCAGCTTGCAGAAGCTCTCGACGCGGGCGTCGATGCCGTGCTGCTCGACAATATGGGGCCGGAGACGCTGGCCGAAGCCGTGGGGCTCGTCGATGGCCGCGCCATCACCGAGGCTTCGGGCCGCGTGACCGCCGAAACGGCGGCCGCGCTCGCGGAAGCCGGTGTGGATCTCATTTCCAGCGGCTGGATCACCCATTCCGCCCCGACGCTCGATATCGGCCTCGATTTCGACAGTCTGACGGCCTCCTGACACCCTTTCTCCTTGCTGCTTCCGGGGACCACTTTCTAGACTGCGGTCTATAAAAACCAGAAGCACAGAGGGAGGAACATCATGAGCACCGCAAACGGGCGGCAATCCATCTTCATCACCGGCGCGGCCTCCGGCATGGGCCGCGAAACGGCCAAGCTCTTTCACGGCAAGGGCTGGTTTATCGGTGGCTTCGACGTCAATGCGGAAGGCCTCGCCTCGCTCGAAAAGGAGCTCGGCGCCGACAACTGCATAACGCGCACGCTCGACGTCACCGATCTCGAAGACTATCGCAAGGCCGTCGCCGAATTCGGCAAGGCAACCGACGGCAAGATGGACATTCTCTACAACAATGCCGGCATCGGACGCGGCGGCCTTTTCGCCGATATGGCCTATGAGGACATCATGGCCGTGGTGAATGTAAATTTCGTCGGTGTACTGAACGGTATCCATGTCGCGCTGCCGCTTCTGAAGGCGACCGACAATTCGCTCTGCTTCACCACCTCGTCTTCCTCCGCCACCTATGGCATGCCGGGCATTGCCGTCTATTCGGCAACGAAGCACGCGGTGAAGGGCCTCACCGAAGCGCTCTCCATCGAGTTCCGTCTTATCGGCGTGCGCGCGGCGGATGTCCTGCCCGGCCTCATCGACACGCCCATCCTGCCGGAAGGCGCGATAGAAGGCGCGCCGAAGGAAGGCATGTTCCGCGCCATTCCGCCCGTCGAGGTCGCGAAATCGGTCTGGGACGCCTACAACTCCGACAAGCTGCACTGGTATGTGCCGCCGGAACTCGTGGAACTCGATCAGGCGGCGGGCGTCGCGCCCGAGCAGGTGCGCGAGCAGATCGCCGCGACCGGCCCGCTGGCCGCCCTCTTTGAGGAAATGCAGAACCAGTAACGAAAATGGCGGCGCCCTTTTCAGGAGCGCCGCCATTTTTCATCGGTCTGCCGCCGGATCAGCCGTCACTGGAGGCGAGTTCGGCCTTCTTCATGGGCGCATCGCCTTTCAGGCGGTAGAAGATATGCCGCCCGACCTTCGTGACCTCGACCATGCTGTTCGCCCAGCTGGGACGCACATAATCGGCGTGATAGAAGAGGGCCTTGCCCACCACATTGTCGCGGACACGGCCCAGCAGCGCCTGCTCGGCCACGCTGCGCGCCTGGCGCCAGGCCCGGCGGTCATGCGGCTTTTCCGACATGCCGTCGCAGGTGAAGGAGAACTGGCAGCCCGTCGTCAGTTTGGAGCCCTGATAGACCACATCGCAGACATTGTCGGGATAGAGGTTCGATTTGACCCGGTTGAGGATCACTTCGGCCACGGCGAGCTGGCCTTTCAGCGTCTCGCCCCGGGCCTCGTAATAGATACCGATGGACAGACACTGCCGCTGACGGTCCAGCGCGGCCACGTCGACATCGGCGACGGGGCGCTTGAATTCCATCAGGCCCGGCTGATCCTTCTCGGCGGCGGCCAGCTTGTAGGTGGGCTGCACGAGGTCGGTCGGCTTCATGGTGGGCTTGGGCGGCATCCAGGGCAGCTTACGGCCCGGCGTCGTCGCCATCGCAACCATGGGAACGCTCGCAGGGGTCACGACAGGCGCAGACGTATTGGCGGCCTGGAACACAGCCCCGCCGACGACGCCCAGGCACATCAGCGAAACCGCCGCATATGCCGTCCCCTTGAATATGCGGCCCAGTTCGAGCCACTCCATGACCTTGCGCATCGTTCTCTTTACCGACTGCGTTGTTGTACTTTCAGGGTCCTTTTTTCCGCCCGCGTCTTTCGTTCCCACTCAACATACCGTTGGAACGTAAAGTCGCTGGAGGTTCCGTCGCTCAGATATTTCGAGTTTCGGACAGACCTGCAGACACAGCACTCACTCGTGCCAGAGCCCGACCGCATTCATACTTGGGGCGGCATTCCGGGCGTAAACCTTCTCAAGTCGCTGGCGTGGGTAACACACGCTTTGCGAGGTGGGCAACGTAATAAGTTGACGCACCCTTAACGGCCGCACCTAACCTGCTGAATTTTCACAGGTTTTCCAACATAAATTCTGTGCAAAGAAACGCGCGAAACGGCTTTCCCGGCCCACATAACGTAAAGGAAAGTGGTATCGAACGACTCAAATTCAAGAGGCGTTGTTAATGGTTTCCATCACGCCATTTTCGCTGCAGACGCGATGAAAGATCCGCATGCAGCGCAAAGGGGGAGCGCTTCGCATCGGACGAAATCTCTTCCGCCACAAGGGAAAGCCCTTCCCGCCCGAACCGTCCGCTTAAAGACGATCTGACCCAGGACAATCCCTGATCCCGCCGCTTGCCGGGAAGAATATCGTCCGTAGACAGATGGTACCCGTGCGCCTCGATCTCGTCCACGAGACCGGCCACCCCCTCCCCCTTCGCGGCGGAGACGGTGAGCACCTTCACCTGCCACCCGGTCGAGGGGGCTTCCGACAGGCCGAGCGCCCCGCGAACGTCGGCGACCGCCCGGCTCGCGGCGGGGCCCATATCGGCCTTGGTGACGAGCGTGATGTCCGGCACTTCCATGATGCCCGCCTTCATGAACTGAAGGCTGTCGCCCGAGCCCGGCTGGATGCAGAAGACCACCGTGTCGGCGACATCGGCAATGTCGGTTTCCGACTGGCCGATCCCGACCGTTTCCACCAGCACCACGTCGAAGACGGCCCGCATCAGGACGAGCGCCGGGAAGGTGAGGTCCGCGAGCCCGCCAAGCCGCTCGCGCGCGGCCATGGAGCGGATGAAGACCCCCTGATCGGCGGGGTCCGTCACCATGCGCGTCCGGTCGCCCAGAAGGGCGCCGCGTGTGCGTCGACTTGATGGGTCAACGGCGATAATACCGACGGTTTTCCCCCGTTTTCGCCATTCGGAGACCATCGCATTGGTCAGCGTGGACTTGCCCACGCCGGGCGGCCCGGTGAGGCCCGCCACCGTCGCTTTCGGGGCCGCCCAGGCGGCATCCAGCAGCTCCACGGTGCGTGGGTCGTCAGGGGCGGCCTCCACGGCGGCCAGCGCCCGGGCGAGCGCGGCCTTGCCGCCTTTCAGCAGCTCATCGAGCGCGGGAATGTCGAGGCGCCTTGCCACCGGCCCTCACGTCTCCCGCGCGAGCGCGGCCTGCGCCGCCGCCAGCCGGGCGATCGGCACGCGATAGGGTGAGCAGGACACATAGTCGAGTCCCACTTCCTCGCAGAAATAGATCGAGGAAGGGTCGCCGCCATGCTCGCCGCAAATGCCGAGCTTGATGCCGTCCCGCGTCTTGCGGCCGCGTTCGGCGGCGATCTTCACCAGTTCGCCCACGCCGTCCAGATCGAGAGACACGAACGGGTCCTGTGCGATGAGGTTCTTTTGCAGATAGTCGTTGATGAAGGTCGCGGCGTCGTCACGGCTGATGCCGAAAGTCGTCTGCGTCAGATCGTTCGTGCCGAAGGAGAAGAACTCCGCCGTCTCGGCGATCTCGCCCGCCATCAGCGCGGCGCGCGGCAGTTCGATCATCGTGCCGACGAGG
>CAYSVF010000153.1:0-6236 GCA_964434415.1 uncultured Parvibaculum sp. | reverse complement strand
CCCCTCGACGCTAGATGTTATGGACCAGCTCGGCTGTCTTGACGAGTTCCTGGCGTTGCCGCACCAGAAGGCCCCTGCCCTTCACGCCGAGATCGGCGGCAAAACCGCTACGATCGCCGACTTCTCGCGCCTGCCGACCCGCTGCAAATACATCGCCTTCATGCCGCAATGGGAATTTCTTGATTTCATCGCCGGCAAGGCGCGCGCCATTCCCGGTTTCCGGCTTGAGATGGGCTGTGCGGCCACCGGCCTGGTCGAACGGGACGGCGCCGTTCACGGTGTCAGTATCCGGACAGTCGACGGCACGGAACAAGACATGGAAGCTTCGCTGGTCGTCGGCGCCGATGGCCGCGTTTCCACCGTGCGCCGGTTGGCTGGCCTTCAGGTTGAGGATCTGGGTTCATCGGTCGACGTGCTCTGGATGAAGCTGTCACGCCGCGACGGCGATCCGGCGCAGCCGATGAGCCATGCCGGCCCCAATCAGGGCCTGGTGATGATCGACCGCGGCGATTTCTGGCAACTCGGCTACGTCATCGCCAAGGGAGGATTTCGGCAGGTCAAACAGGACGGCATCCCCGCCTTGCGGGCAAAGCTCGCGGCCGTCGCGCCTCTCCCGGCCGAGCGCTTCGACGAGCTGGCCGGCTGGGAACAGGTGCATCTGCTCAAGGTGCGGATGGATCGGCTCCGGCAATGGTGGAAACCCGGCGTTCTATGCATCGGCGATGCGGCGCATGCCATGTCGCCCATTGGCGGGGTCGGCGTGAACCTCGCCATTCAGGACGCCATCGCGGCCGCCAACATTCTTGCCGGCCCGCTCCGTGAGGGCACGTTGACGGACGCGCATCTGCACGCCGTCCAGAAGCGCAGGAGCTTTCCGACAAAAGCGACCCAGAAGGTCCAGCTCATGATGCGGCGACGGCGCAAGCCGGAGGGCGGGAAACCTTCTTCCGGCCCGCCGGCCTTCATGCGATTCATCGCCCGCTCGCGGCTCCTGCCGCATCTTACAGGCCGTCTGATCGGTATGGGCTTTCGGCCCGAGACCATCCGCGAATGAGCGACGGGCTTCGCGTAAGGACTATCAGGCAGCTTGATCTGCGGGCTCGTCCGAACGCCCCAACCTCGGCATGACATGCATGTAGATCAGCGAGGCGAAGAGTTCGACACACGATGACCCGGGAAGGAGAGGAATTGCGTCCGGAGCCGCGAAGGCAAGCGGCAGCGCCGGAATCTCATACGCGACTTTCTAGCCTGCTGCCGAACCCTTTGCGCTTTCCACACGGTGTCGTGTCATGGCTCACGCGCTGACGACATATCCTAGACTAGCCACCAGTCATGGCAGGTGCGGCCATGATGCTGAATTGATTACGTGTGTCATGAAGCGCCGCAACAAGGGCTTGTGTTTGCGCGGACTTCAATCGTTCCTTTGCGGTGAGGACCAGGGCCTTGAATGCGATACTGGGATGGAATGGGCGAGCGACCAGGCCACGCTGTTCGAATTTGCTCGCCTTGAACGTTATGGAATTGGCAATTCCAATACCAACGCCTTCGAGCGCCAGATTGCAGACCACCTCCGAATATTGCGTCTCGACCACTGTGCGCGTCTGCATGCCGGCTTCTTCGAAGATGCGTTCGATCCGCCTGCGAACTGTGTCATCCGGTGAAAGGGCAATGAACGGTTCTCCGGCGAGGTCGCCGGGCGAAACAGTTTCGTGGCTGGACAAGCGATGGCCTGCCGGCATGACGCACACGGCGGGTGCGGACATGAAGGGCTGCGTGGAGACGCGCGACACGTCGATTTCGTCGGCAGCCAGCCCAACATCCGCCTGACCGGAGGCAACCATGTCGCGCACCGCGTTCGAACCTGCGATCAGGAGCGTCACATGTCCTGATCGGTCCCTGGTTCGATATCGCTGGATGGCCTTGGGTGCGAAGGACAGACCGAGCGCGGGATAGCAGGCTAACCGAAGTCCCCCGGCGCCGAATTCACGGATCATCGCGGCGCGGGCGCGTATTTGATCGAGGCCAACAAAGGCGCGCTGCACCTCGTCGTGCAGGCTCAATGCCTCGGGCGTCGGCACAAGACGTCCGCCAACCTGTCGGAACAACGTCAGCCTTGTGGATCTCGCGAGGCGGCCAATGGCCCGGCTCACCGCCGGCTGGCTGATGCCCAGGAAGTCGGCAGCCCGATTTGTGCTGCCCATCCGCATGACGGCATCGAAGGCCTCAAGCTCCGCAAGATGCATAATAACACCAGCGCAT
This sequence comes from uncultured Parvibaculum sp., assembly GCA_964434415.1. GTDB lineage: Bacteria > Pseudomonadota > Alphaproteobacteria > Parvibaculales > Parvibaculaceae > Parvibaculum. Next base: position 3,977 of record CAYSVF010000153.1, on the reverse strand, counting down.
AATGTACACCTCACGGAAGCATTATCGCACATAGGTTCACTGGGCTACACCTCTAGGCAGGAGATTGGCCTTGAAATCAGAAACCAGATTGCTGCGCGCCGAGCTTGCGAGCGACGAGGGCTTCGCCAGCCTTGCCGTTCCGGTGACGCGGGCTTCGACCATCGTCTTTCCCTCGTCCGATGCCTTCGAGCGCCGCTACGAGCACTTCTACGACGGCTACACCTATGGTCTGTACGGCACGCCGACTAGCCGCACGCTGGAGGCACGTATTTCCGAATTGTACGCGGCAGACCATTGCCTGTGCCTGCCATCAGGGCAGTCCGCGACGGCGCTCGCCCTGAGCGCGCTCCTAAAAGCCGGAGACCGCGTGCTGGTGACGGCCTCGGCCTACGGGTCGACACGCACATTCTGCACGGAAATGCTCGCGGCCTTCGGCGTCGAGGTCGTGCTCTATGACCCGGCTATCGCGTCCGATATCGGTGCACTCCTGGACGATCGCACCCGGATGGTTGTGGTCGAGTCCCCCGGCTCGAACACGATGGAGATCCAGGACATTCCAGCAATCGCGCATGCGGCGCACGCATCGGGGGTGCGTGTGCTTGCCGACAACACCTGGGCATCGGCGCTGTGCTGCAATCCGCTCGACCTTGGTGCTGATATCGTCATGGAGGCGCTGTCCAAGCACGCCGGCGGTCATGCGGACGTGCTCCTCGGTGCTCTCGTTACCCGCGACGAGGCCCTCTTCCGTCGAATGAAGGACGTCAGTCGCCTCATGGGGCTGGGCGTATCTGCCGACGATGCGAGCCTGGCCTTGCGTGGACTTCAGACGATGCCTCTCCGGATCGAGCGGGAGGGCGCCTCGGCGCTGACACTGGCGCATTGGCTTATCACACGTCCAGAAATCGCACGGGTGCTACATCCAGCCCTGACGGGCGATCCCGGGCATCATCTCTGGAAACGAGATTTCCGCGGAGCGAGCGGCCTCTTCTCCATCGAACCGGCGCCCCCCTATCAGGAATGCATATCCGCATTCGTGGACGCTCTGCGGATTTTCCGCATTGGAGCGAGTTGGGGCAGCACCCAGAGCATCGTCACGCCCCAGGTTCCGTTCAGATCGAACGGCGCACCCGGCTCTGCGTCGACAAAGCTCATCCGTTTCTCGATCGGCCTCGAGCCCGTCGAGGATCTTCAGGCGGACATCGAAGCGGCTCTGGCGGTCTTGTCCGCCAGTACCACGCACAGCGTGCGCAAACATGTCGTTGATCAGAGGGAACTACAGAAAGAGGAGCGATGACGCAGATGAAACGTGCAACTCAGTTTGCCGCCGCCGCGGCAATGGTCTTGATCGGGGCCGGGTCGGCGAACGCGCAATCCATCACGGACAAGGTCCGTCAACGCGGATATGTCAGCTGCGGCGCCAGTCAGGGGGTGCCAGGGCTTTCCCGTCCCGACGACAAGGGGGTGTGGACCGGGTTCGACGTCGACAGCTGCCGCGCCGTCGCCGCTGCCTTCTTCGGCGACAGCCAGAAGGCCCAGTTCGTGCCGCTGAATGCTGCCCAGCGGATACCGGCCGTCCAGACCGGCGAAGTCGACGTGCTGGCTCGCACCACTACCTGGACGTATACCCGCGACGTCGCGGTCCGTTTCGTCGCCATCAATCTGGTAGACGGTGACGCGATCATGCTGCGCAAGTCGTTGAACGTCGGGGCCGCAGCCGATCTCGACGGGCTGACCATCTGCCTTCAGGGCGGCGGCAGCCTCGTGGAAAATGCGCTCGACCTGATCGAGCAGCAAAATCAGGTAAAGGTCGAACGCGTCTACTTCGACTCGACGATCCTCGCGCGCGACGCCTATTTCGGCGGGCGTTGTGACGGCTACATGAGCGACGGTTTCGCGATCGCCGGGCAGAGGGCAGCGGTCGCGAGCAATCCTGACGAGCATGCGATCTTCCAGAGCGGAGCGACGACGGAACCGCTTGCTCTGGCTATACCTCGCGGCGACGACCGCTGGTTCGACATCGTTCGCTACGCCTTCAACGCCATGGTATGGGCGGAAGATCGCGGCATCACATCCAAGAATGTCGATGAAATCGCCGCAAGTGCAACGGATGGCGAAACCCGCAAGGCTCTCGGCGTGGAGCCGGGTATCGGCGAGCCTCTCAAGCTCGACGACAAATGGATCTACAACGTGATCAAGCAAGTCGGCAACTATGGCGAGGTGTTCGCGCGCAATCTCGGCGAGGAGAGCCCCTTGAAGGCCGAACGCCGTCTCAACGCGCTTCCGCGCGACGGCGGAATACTGTTCCCCATCCCGTTCAAGTAGCCGTGGACGGCCGTCCGGCGAAGGCCGGGCGGCCATAGGGCAAGGAGGCAGAGATGCTGCAGGATGCTCGAATTCGGGCGATTATGGTTCAGGCCGCTCTTCTGGCAGGAGTCGCCGCTCTCGGGTTCGTGCTTCTCACGGCCACGGGGCGTAACCTCGAGCTTCGCGGAATTCCTCTCGGTTTCGGGTTTCTCTGGCGGCCGGCAAACTTCCAGATTGCCGAAACGATCCTGCCCTATTCGTCTTCCGATCCGAACTGGTGGGCCGCGGTTGTCGGCCTGTCAAACAGCATATTCATCTCCGTCCTTGTCATACTGCTGGCCAGTGTGATCGGCCTGTTCATCGGCATTGGCCGCCTCAGCAGCAACCCGCTGGTGAGCGGTCTGTGCCGTGTCTGGGTGGAGGTGGCCCGAAACACGCCGCTGGTCGTCCTGCTGATCTTCAACTACGCGCTTTGGTGGGAGGTCCTGCCGCTCGCCACCGAGGCATGGAAGCTCGCGCCCGGCACGCACATCTCGGTGCGAGGCCTCTCGATGCCGGCTCTCACCTGGTCGGCTTCGGCGCTCGCACCAGCAGCGTTCCTTGCCACGAGTGTCGCCGTTCTCCTGTCGGCTTCCTATGCGGCGCGGCGGCGCCACATCGAGACAGGTTTCCGCCCCGCCTATGTGCGCGCGGCGTGGGTGCTCATTGCAGTCGGCGCCGGCATATTTCTGTTCGCCTATCGCGACGCTGCTTCTCTGGACATCCCGGAATTCCGCCGAGCGAACTTTGCGGGCGGCTGGTCGCTGACGCCGGAACTGACCACGATCCTGATCGGCCTCACTTTCTACACCGCCGGCTTTATCGGCGAGATCGTGCGAGGCGGAATTCTGGCCGTTCGCAAGGGGCAGTGGGAGGCGGCGACCGCGCTGGGGCTGTCGCGAGGCCAGACTTACCGGCTCGTGGTCGTGCCGCTGGCGCTGCGAAGCATCGTTCCGCCGCTGAACAGCCAGTACATCAACGTGGTCAAGAACTCCACTCTGGCAATCGTCGTCGGCTACCAGGATTTCATGACGGTCGTCAGCACCATGATCAACAAGACCAGCCATGCGATCGAAGGCGTGGCAATCATCCTCGGGGTCTTTCTAGCCGTAAACCTAGCATTGTCCGCGTTGCTCAACGCATACAATCGCCGTATCGCCATCGTGGAGCGCTGAGACATGGCCGATACAGCGTCCAATGCGATCCCGCGTGCCGCCGGGCCTGACATGCGCTCACTGCTTCGTCGTCTCGCGCCGTTCTTCGGCACGCCGCTGAATGCCGCCCTGACGATCGTCCTGCTTTGGCTAATGGCCCGATTCGGATGGCTGCTGCTGGACTGGGCTGTCCTCAAGGCCGCCATATTCCCTGCCGAACCAGAAACGTGCGCAGGCACGTCCGGAGCCTGCTGGAGCTTCGTGATCGCCAAGTCCGGCCAGATCCTGTTCGGCATCTACCCGCCGACGGAAAGATGGCGCGCCGGGCTGGTATGCGTCCTCATCATCACGACGCTCGTCGCATCGGCTCGCCCTTCAGCATGGCGGCCCAGCCTGGGGCTCGTCTGGGTCGGCATGATGGTGGTTGGCCTGTGGTTGATGGGCGGCGGCGTCGGGCTGGCCACTGTGCCCACCAGCTCA
>CAYSVF010000152.1:912-6262 GCA_964434415.1 uncultured Parvibaculum sp. | reverse complement strand
TCGTCCTCGATGGCGTCTGTCTGCGGCGGCTCGATGGCGCTCATGGCCGCCAGCATCTGCATGGCAGGTTCGACCGTGCCCCCGGATTTGGAGACGACGAGGAAGCGTGTCGTCCGCAGGTCGCAATTGGCGAGCAATGTCTCCATCGTGCCGGCATCCAGATTATCCACCAGATGGATGCGCGGGCTTCCCTCAGGAACCGTATGGGCGGGCGTTCCCCAGCCGGTCAGCTGCGCCAGCGCCTGCGCGCCAAGGGACGAGCCGCCAATGCCGAAGAGGAAAAGGTCGCTCGTATCCTTCATCAGCCCGTCGGCCACGTCTTTCAGCGCGGGAATGTCGTCACGGCGTTCCGGCACGCGCAGGAGCGGCAGGGAACCGGTGTCATAGGCTTCGCGCAGCCACGCGAGCGCTTCCTCCGCCCCTGCGAGCCGGGCATCGAAGGCGGCTGCGGAAATGCCGCCGGCACCGATTTTCGCGTCGAAACAGGTATCGATGGATTGCTGATAATGCGGGCTGGTCATGCGCTGCTCACAACTGGCTGGACAGGTCCGGCGGGTGCCGTCCCGAGAAGCCTAGCAAGAAGCCCGACGCGCAACCAGCCGCGACCTCTCCGCCGTGGTGGCGTGCCGGATCAGTTGAGGCCGCCGCCGATATCGCCGTGCCGTGGCGCTTCTCCTTCGGGCTTCATATCGCCCTCCGCCGGCACATCCTCGGAAAGATCGGGCTGGCCGACCACGGCGACGAGCCATTTGCCGGATCCGAGAATGCGTTTGGCCGCGCGCTGCACGTCGTCCCGCGCCACCGCCTCGACCATGCCATTACGTTTATCGACATAATCGATCCCCAGTCCTTCGAGCTGTATGCCTAGAAGCTGGTCGGCGATCGAGCTGTTGGAATCGAATCGCAGCGGATAGGAGCCGGTGAGATAGGTCTTGGCGTCCTTGAGTTCGTCGGGCGTCACGCCGGATTTAGCCATCCGCTCCAATTGCTCGCGCACGATCTTCAGCGATACGCCAACGGTCTTGTTCTTGGTGCCGAGCTGCCCGAAGAAGAAACCTGCGTGATCCAACGGATAGAGCGTGGAATAGACGGAATAGACGAGGCCGCGCTTCACACGCACTTCTTCCATCAGGCGGGAGGAAAAGCTGCCGCCGCCCAAAACGTAGTTCATCACATAGGCCGGGATGAAATCGGGATCGTTACGCTTGATCCCCGGCATGCCGAACATCACCACCGATTGCGGATAAGGCTTTTCGACGACGACGGGCTTCTTTTCCGTCGCAATCGTCACATCCGGCAATTGCGGCAGGTCGGCATGTTCCGGCAAGTCGCCGAACGCCTCGTCGAGCATCGGGCCCAGCTCCTCCGGTGTGATCGGGCCGACCACAGCGATCTTCAGATTGTCGCGCGCAAGGACATGCTTCACGAAGCCTTTGAGATCGGCTTGCGCGATCGCCTTGACGGTTTCCGGCGTGCCGTCGGTCGGACGGGCATAGGGGTGCTCACCGAAAGCCGCTTCGAACCAGGCGCGCCCCGCCAGCCAGTTCGGGTTTTCCTTCTTCTGCGACAGATTTGTCAGAATCTGCGCCCGAATGCGTTCCACCGCCTGCCCATCGAAGCGCGGCTTGCCGATAGCCAGGGCGAAAAGACGAAAGGCCTCGTCCCGCCGGCCGGCCAGCGTCTTGAGCGTGGCGGAGAAATGATCGCGTCCCGCATCGAAGCCGAGCTTCACGGCATTGTCGTCCAGCGCCTTCTGATAGATCTGCGAGCCCATATCGCCCGCGCCCTCGTCCAGCAGGCCCGACACCATATTGGCGAGGCCCTGCTTGTCTTTCGGATCGTAGGCCGCGCCGCCGCGCCAGGCCGCCTTCATAACGATCATCGGCACCTGATGCTCTTCGACCAGCCAGGCCTCGATACCGCCGGGGCTGACCACGCGCTCGATGTCCAGCGCCTCGGCCGGGCGAGCAACGATCAAAAACAGGAGAGAGGCCGCGGCAAAGGAAAGGATACGGTTCACGATTTTTCCTCCGGCAGCAATTCGCCCGTCACGTAGTGGGTTCCATCGAAGAGTTTGCGTGCAGCGGCCATCACATCGTCAGCCGTGACCCGTTTCACATAGGACGGCCAGTCATGGATGATGTCGGGCTTAACACCGACCATGAGCGCGGTGCCATAGGCATTGGCCATATGCATCTGATCGTCGCGGGCATATACGGATTCAGCCTCGATGAGCGTTTTCGCCCGTTCGAGCTCTTCCCCGGTAACGCCGTCCTTCAGCAGACCGGCGATGACGGCATCGACGGATTTCTCGATTTCGGGGAATCCCGCCTTGCCGCGCGGGATCGCATAGAAACCAAACTCACCGCTATCGCGCCGCCCGCCGGAATACCAGCTCTGCGCGGAGGCGGCGATTCCCTGATCGACAACCAGCGTCTTGTAGAGGCGGCTCGTCGTGCCCGCGCCGAGGATCTGTCCCAGCACCTCGAAGGCTGCGCCTTCTTCGGGCGAAAGGGCCGCATATTGAGGGGCGAGATAGGTGCGCATCCAGACGGGCTCGCTGACGCGCTTGTCGCGGACGACCTCCCGCACCGACTTGGCGAGCGGCTTAACCGGCGCCGGCGTACGCTCGATCCGGTCGGCACGATTTTTCATGACGCCGAAATATTTTTTCGCCAGCGGCTTCAGTTCGTCGGCGTCGATGTCACCGGCCACGACGAGGGTTGCATTGGCTGGTGTGTAGTACCGGTCGTAAAAGGCCCGGGCATCGGCGCCGGTCAGCCCTTCGACATCCTGCTTCACACCGATGACCCGCCGTGCGTAGGGATGGCTACCGTAAAGCGCGTGGTCCATCTTCTTGCTGAGCTTCGACATTGGATTGTTCTCGATGCGCATGCGATACTCCTCCAGCACCACATCGAGTTCCGTTTTCGCAATCTTCTCGGTCAGCGAAAGATTGACCATGCGGTCGGCCTCGAGCTTCAGCACGAGAGGCAGCCGGTCGCGGGCGATCACTTCGTAATAGGCGGTGTAGTCATAGCTAGTGAAGGCGTTCTCGGTCCCGCCATTGCGGTCGATGACCTTGGAAAATTCGCCCGGTGCCAGGTCCTTGGTGCCCTTGAACATCAGATGTTCGAGGAAATGGGCGAGCCCCGTCTTACCCTTTGCCTCATCGGCCGACCCGACATCGTACCAGACCATGCTGGTGACGACCGGTGCGCGATGGTCCGGGATCACGAGGACGCGCATCCCGTTGGACAGGCTGAAGCTCTGCGGCGCGGTATCGGCAGGCTTTTCCGCCAGCGCGGGCGAGACGGCCAGCGAAACGGCCATGGCGCAACCGAGCGCCAGTCCGCGGAACAGAATTTTCGTCGGAGAGAAAATCGCAAACGTCAAAACAGTCTCCTCACGCAGCCCGCGGGGCCGCGAAGGGACCCATCGCGTCATGCTATCGACTGCCCCGGACGATGCGCAGTTAAAACCCGTTCATCAAACGGTCGCCCCGTCCTGACGACGAAGACGGCGAATGACATCAACTGTCGAGAGGGCAGTCAGAAAATATCTTCCAGAACGCCCTTTTCCTTGGGCTCCACAGTCGGCGTCTTGCCTTCCGTGACGGGCTTGCCTTCCGCCGTGTTCGCACGGATACGCTTGGCCTCTTCAGGTGCGTTCACCATCGGCTCAGCGGGCGGCGTGCTGCCGTCTTTCCAGAAAAGAACATCGTCCACGAAGCTGTCGTCGCGTTCCACGAGCGAGCGGCTTTCGGAATTCACGACCTGGCGGATACGGGGATCGGCCTTGTCGGCGCCCGCATTGGCCAGCAGCGCCTTTTCACCCGGCGACAGCGTTTCGGTAGCGGGGGCGCTTTGCCCATTGCCGCCGATCAGGGCTTCCTGCGCAGTGGCGGAAGGCGAGAGGCTTGCCTCCTGCGGGCGCGGCGCACCCGGTTCAGGCGGACGAAGCGAATAATCCGGCGGAATCACAAGCGGCGCCTTGGTGACGACGGCAAACTCGTCCGGCGCGTTCTTGCCCATACCCAGCGCGTCGGTAAGGCCACCCCCGCCGCAGCCGGCCAGACCCAGCGAAAGCGCTCCGATGGCAATGATGGCTGCCGTACGGCGAGCCGGTTTCCTGTTTGCGGACATGCTCATGAACCCGTTCAACTCCCTGTCCTCAAAGGCTTTTCAGCGCTCGGGACGATCCGTTACGCGGCACCCTGCCCGGTGGCCGCGATATTTGACGCGCATCCTAGCAGATCGTTCCGGTTAGGCCAGAGGCGAAGCCCGTTCAGCCTCGCTCGCCGCCGTCGCGACCCGCCGCCGCCTTCTCACCCCGGCCTTCCAGCATGGAATCGAGGAAAATCAGGATCACGCCCAGCACGATCCAGACATCGGCGACATTGAAGATGTACCAGTAATAGCCCCAGGCGTGGAAACTGAAGAAGTCGGCGACCGCTCCATAGACGAATCGGTCATAGACATTGCCCAGCGCACCGCCGATGACGAGGCCTATCGCAAGTGCCATGCGCCAATGCGTCACCCGGGCAAGCCAGAGGCTCAAGCCGCCGACGACCAGCAGCGCAAAGAGAATGAGCAGAACGACCCCGCCCGTTCCTGCCGCCTGAAAAAGGCCATAGCTCACACCCTTGTTCCAGGCCATGACGAGGTCGAAAAACCCCGTGACCTGAACGTGGACCTTTTCGGGCATGTCGTACTGGAAAAGCATCCACCATTTGTGGAGGCGGTCGCTTGCGAAGGCGAGAATGGCGACGATGAGCCCGGCGAGAGAAAGCGGCCCCCACCAGGTCTCACGCTTGAAGAGATCGGAGGCCGCCCATTTCATTGCCATTTACTCTGCTTGCCGCTTACGCAGCGGACGTCGTATACCACTCCCGAACCGCCTCGGCAGCGAGCGGCGTAAGGTCAGGATAGTCCGGATCGGCGCCGACCTCGGGGAGAATTTTCCAGGAGCGCGCGCATTTGCGGCCCTCGGCCAGTTTCGGCACCACGGCAACGCCGGATACGTCTTCCAGGCGGAAGGCATCCGCTGGGCCCTCGCCCTCGACAAGCGATGCCTGGCTGGTGATGGCGATCTCCGCCAGATCGATCCCCTGCATCGCTTCGATGAGTTCGGGACGGGAGACATAAACCTCCGGCGCGGCTTCGAGGCTCGCGCCGATGCGCTTTTCGCGGCGCTCCACTTCCAGTGCACCGGTGACGACGCGGCGAAGCTCACGCACCTTCTTCCACTTTTCCGACAGCGCCTCGTTGCGCCAGTCGGCGGGCACATCGGGGAAGGTGCGCAGATGCACCGAATTGTCCTCGCCCGGGAAGCGCGATAACCACACTTC
>CAYSVF010000152.1:0-902 GCA_964434415.1 uncultured Parvibaculum sp. | reverse complement strand
AAGCCAGGCCGTCAGGTGATCGAACAGTTCGTCCAGCACCGTGCGGCAGGCGCGGCGGCGAAGGCTCGACGGCGCATCGCAATAAAGCGTGTCCTTGCGGATGTCGAAATAGAAGGCGGAGAGATCCACATTCATGAAGTTCGACAGCGTATGCGTCACGCGCTTGAAGTCGTAGTCCATGTAAGCCTGACGCACGAGCCGGTCAAGTTCGGCAAGGCGATGCAGGATCGAGCGCTCCAGTTCCGGCATGTCGGCGACCGCCACACGCTCGCTTTCCTCAAAACCGTCGAGATTGCCCAGCATGTAGCGGAAGGTGTTGCGCAGCTTCCGATAGGCTTCGACATTCGATTTGATGATCGCGTCGCCGATATTGTGGTCGTCCCAATAGTCGGTGCCCGCCACCCAGAGGCGCAGGATGTCGGCACCGTTCTGCTGGATGATCTTTTCCGGCTCGATGGCGTTGCCGAGCGACTTCGACATCTTGGTGCCCTTGTCGGTCAGCGTCATGCCATGGGTCAGCACCTGTTTGTAGGGCGCGCGGCCGCGCGTGGCGCAGCTTTCCAAGAGAGACGACTGGAACCAGCCACGATGCTGGTCGGAGCCTTCGAGATAGAGGTCGGCAGGCGAGGGCATGCCGCGCTCTTCCAGCACGAAGGCGTGGGTGGAGCCTGAATCGAACCAGACATCGAGAATGTCGGTCACCTTCTCGTAATCGTCGGCATTGTAGTCATTACCGAGGAAGTCGGCAGCCGGCTTTTCAAACCAGGCGTCCGCGCCTTCCTTGGCGACCGCCTCGACGATACGGGCATTCACCGCTTCGTCACGCAACAGCGAGCCGTCGTTTTTGTTCACGAAGAGCGTCAGCGGCACGCCCCAGGCGCGCTGGCGGGACAGCACCCAGT
>CAYSVF010000151.1:0-6275 GCA_964434415.1 uncultured Parvibaculum sp. | reverse complement strand
AGGCGGTCGCCGATCCCTTCCAGACGCAGCATCGGACGCTTGCCCGCAAGCCCCATCCCGACCCGCGGGAGAAGGAAAGGGTGGTCGTCAATGAAGGGGAAAGCCCGCTGGGCTGGCTCCGGCGGCGCAAGGGCGCGGGCGGCAGGCCGCTGATCGGCGAGGCGGAGTTCGAGGCGGGCGAACGGCTGCGCCGGGATTTCACGTTTGGCCGGATGGCGGCGCGGGTCACGGCGGATTGGGCCCTGGCGCTGGCGCCCGGCGGCGGGGGGCGGAGCGCCCGCGACCCCGTCGAGGTGAGCGACGGGGCGCTTGCGGCGCGCGAAAGACTGTCACGCGCGCTCGCCGCGGTCGGGCCGGGACTTGCCGAGCCGCTCTATTTTCTGTGCTGCGAGCTTGAAGGCCTGGAGGCGGTGGAGCGCCGTTTCGGCTGGCCGCCGCGCTCGGGCAAGGTGGTGCTGCAGATCGCACTCGCCCGGCTGGCAAAGCATTACGGGCTGGGTTAGGCCGTGGCGGCTTTGGCATCCGCCTGGATGCGGGCGACCATGGAGAAAAGCCCGTTCGAGCGCTGCGGGCTCAGATGCTCGTTGAGGCCGAGCTTGCCGAAAATCTCGCGGGCATCGATCGATGCGATCTCCTCGGGCGTCTTGCCGGAAAAGATGCGCAGCAGAATGGCGATGAGGCCGCGCACGATATGCGCATCGCTGTCGCCGCGGAAGACGAGGCGAGGCCTGCCGTCGTCGCCTTCGTGAAGTTCCCGCACCAGCCAGACCTGACTGGCGCAGCCCGTGACCTTGTTTTCCGTGGAGTGCTCTTCATCGGTCAGCGGCTCGAGTTCCTTGCCCAGTTCGATGACATAGCGATAGCGCTCTTCCCAGTCGTCGAGAAAGGCAAAATCCTCAATCAGTTCTTCCGCGCTCATGCCGGCCTGTCCCGTTCTTCAGTTGAGTAGGACATAGCCATGATGGCGCCGGGACACAAGCGCGGGGGGCGGAGACACCAAAACGCCCCGTCCGTGGAAACGGACGGGGCGCTGGTTGACCGGGATTCCTAGGTGCCCGGTCATGACGGCGGCCTGAGGGGTGGTGGCGCTCAGGCTCCCGTCATTAGTTGAGGGGGGCGGGCGGCGGGAACCGCATAGGCCGGCGCCTGGTGCTGCGTGTCCGTATCGGAATTCTCCGGCTGCGCCGCCGCCCGCGATTTCTCTTCCGCAGTCGTTTCCCGTGCCTTGTCGCTCAGCCAGGCAAAGATCTGCCCGCCGTAATAGGTCGTCTGGTTGATGACATGATTGACGACGGCGCTGCTGCGGTCGCAGACATCGGGATTGCGGTCGCAAAAGCCGAGCACGTCATTGGCCGACTTCGCCGCAAGCGTCAGCGCCTCGCCGGCATCCATGTCGGGCTCGGCCTGCGCGGCCGGTTCCCCGCTTGCCAATGCGGCATTGGTGAAGCCGGTCTCCTGCTGCGGCGTGTGCGAAGCCGTGAGATTGCCCGCCGACGGCAGGAGGAAGGCGAGCACGGTAATCCAGAAAGCTGCTCTTAGAAGAAACGAAAACATCGGTACCACCCTTAGTTTGAAACCCGCTTGGCGGGTGCCTGAGTGCAAACCTAGGGCGTGGACCGTAGACAGGGTCTTAATTGGATAAGTAAAAACTGTCCTATTTCGGCAAATAGACAAAACAACACTGTGTATGGTGAGTGACGTAACTATAGAAACTGACGTTTCTTCTTAAAGTTATTGTCGACTTTTATGTAACTTTGTCGAAAAGACAGATCAAATTCGATACAAGGTTTTCTAAAAAACGGGGAGAATTCAACTAAAATTTGAAATAGCGGCCAGGCGGGGCGGGAAAAGACCAGGCGCTCCCGAAAAAGAAAAGACGGGCCCGAAAAAGAAAAGGCCCCGCCGAAGCGGGGCCGTGTCGGATCGTTTCGCGATCGGGAGGCGCGTCAGTTGCTGCTGGAAGGCGGGAGCACCGCGGCCCAGCACTGGCGGACTTCCTCCACCGCATGCTTGCCGGTGCAATAGGCCTCTTCGGAGGGGAAATGCGCCGCGGCGATGCATTGGGCGAGGTTGAGCCGGGCCCAGTTGACGCAACGGGCCGTGTCCGAGCCCTTGGCCGACACCTCGACCGGCTGATCGGGATCGATGATCCCGCGCGCGGCGGTCGCCATGATCTGATGCATCACCGAGACGGAATAGGCCTGAGCGGTCGTGACCGGCGAAAGCTCCGCCGCGATGCCTTTCAGCTTGTCCGTCCAGGAGGCCGAGGCCGTCTTGACCGGCGCGCTCTCCAGCTTCAGCGGCTCGATCATGCCCCATTTGGAGCGCTGCATGGCATAGGAGCTGTCGCGCAGCCGGGTGGACAGGGCCGAAAGCGCCTTGTCTTCCGTACCGACATGGGCAACGACATCGGCCATCGCCTCGCCTGCGCCGGGGATATTGAAGACATAGCCCACATCGCTGGCGATCAGCGCGAGAAGTTCCTGTTTGCCCCGCGCGCGGAGCTGGCCGCGCACGCCATCGGCGAAGGCGCGGTTATGCCGGGCGATGTCGGCCTGTTCGTTCAGCCAGTTGGCCGCCAGCGGCACCGGGTCCGTGATCTTGAGCTGCTTCAGCGCCTTGCGCACATTGCGCGGCGTCTTGAGCGGGTTGGAGGACGCCCAGATGATCCCGGCGCGGTAATCCGCCAGCGCATTGCCGGTGGCGGCCCGGGGCGCATTGGGGCGCAGTGCGCTCAGGCCCGCCGAGGGATCGATGGAGGCGACGGCAACGCCGCCATGAGCCGGCGCGGGCAGCGGCAGCGGCACGCCGAGTTCCTTGCCGTCGGCAAGGAGCGCCTCGGCCATTTCAGCCAGACTGCGCGTGTCCCTGGCCTCGTCGGAGGCCGGGGTCTGGATCGACGCCGCAGGCGCGGAAGCCGCCGTCTTGTCGCCGGTCTGGCCGAAGCACCCGCCGAGGCCGGTCGCAAAAAGGGCGACCGCACTCGCCTGTGCAAGAAAACGCAACTTGCCGTTCATCAGCTTATCCCCTCCAGGTCATTCCCCCGGAACGCCTGCCGGTGCTATGGAATTGATCTGCGAGTCTAATGCGCGGCCCGGCCGCCCGCAAAGTGGAAAAACGAAAGATGATGAAGACGGCGGACGACATAGCTGGCGACAGGGCCGGCGATAAAGGGCCGATTTCGGCTGAAACGGTCGTTTCGTGATGGATGCCGCCCCGCGCCTGAAGGCGGAAATCTGGGTCAAGGCGCTTATTCGCCGCTGCGAACTCAACGGCGCGAGCGCCATGGTGGTCCGGCGCGGCGATGCGGGCTCGGGCACGGTGCTGGTCAAGCTCAACACGCTGGACGGGCGGGCGCAGGTCTTCGCCCCGGCGCGCGATGGGGAGGGGCAGCTCATCTGGATCCGGTCGCCCAAGGGTGCGCCGGTCCCCGAGGCGGAGGCGGACACATATATAGAGAAACAGCGCAGCTTCGATCCCGACATCTGGGTGGTCGAGATCGAAGACCGCGAAGGCCGTCATTTCCTGCAGGAACCGGTGGAGTAGGGTTTCCGGGTAACGGCTTTGGTTTCTGCGTCATGACCCGGCTTGTCCGGGTCATCCACGCCTTTCTTTCCGGCTTTCGGCGTCTTCAAGACGTGGATGGCCCGCATAAAGCGGGCCATGACGATTTTTGTTCAGGCTTTTAGGGCCGCATGAACATGAAGTCTTCATCCGGATCGAGATGATCGGCGGCTTCGCGCAGTTCCGCCATGATGTCTTCCGGATCGCGGGTCTCGCGCCAGATGCGCAGGACCTTCTCGAACATGATGCGGGCCATGGCGTCGGTGGAGATCTTCTTCTCCGCCGCCTCGGCGAGCGCGGCCTCGATATGGGGGGTAATCACTTCCCTGGCTGTTGCCATTTGGGTGTCTCCTCAATTCGTAAAATGTCGATGGATGAAAACTGCACCCAACGCCCATCCGAGGGCAGTTGTCATAACGTCGCGGTGCACTTGGCCGATGCCGGTAAAACGGTTAGGTTCCGCGCCAAAGATGGGCCCCCGGATTTCCCTCGGGTCCCGCAGAATTCCTCTGGAGACAGAATGAGCGAGGCAACAGCCAAGCCCCAACCCGGCACCGGCAAGCCCGGCGGCGACAAGGATGTGGAAGCGCAGGTCGCCAAGCGGCGCACCTTTGCGATCATTTCCCATCCCGACGCGGGCAAGACGACGCTGACGGAAAACCTGCTGCTGAAGGGCGGGGCGATCCGGCTTGCCGGTCAGGTGAAGGCGCGCGGCGACAACCGGCGCGCGCGCTCCGACTGGATGAAGATCGAACAGGATCGCGGCATCTCGGTGTCGTCCGCGGTGATGACCTTCGAATATGACGGCATCATCTGCAATCTGCTCGACACGCCGGGCCATGAAGACTTCTCCGAGGACACCTACCGCACACTGACGGCTGCCGACAGTGCTATCATGGTGATCGACGCGGCGAAAGGCATCGAGGCGCAGACGCTGAAGCTCTTCGAGGTCTGCCGGTTGCGCAACGTGCCGATCATCACCTTCATCAACAAGATCGACCGAGAAGGCGTGAGCCCCTTCGAGCTGATGGACGAGATCGCCGAGAAGCTCGCGCTCGACACCGTGCCGATGATCTGGCCCGCCGGCATGGGCGGTCTGCTGCGCGGCATCTTCGATCCGGAAAACGACCGCTTCGTGCCGTATGAAAAGCCGGGCAGCGAAGGCGCCCAGCACGAACCGGCGAGCCTCAGCGGCAATTCGATCAGCGAATATGTCCCGCCGGAGGAACTGGAGACGTTTCTGGAAGAGATGGAGCTTGCCCGGGAGGCGAGCCCGTCCTTCGACCTTGAATCCTATCGCGAAGGCCATCTGACGCCGGTCTATTTCGGCTCCGCGCTCAGGAAGCTCGGCGTGCGCGAACTGCTCGACGCGGTGGTGAAATTCGCGCCGACGCCGCGCGCGCAGAACGCGACCGACCGCGTGGTGGAGCCGACCGAGGGCAAGGTCTCCGGCTTCGTCTTCAAGGTGCAGGCGAATATGGACGCGAACCATCGCGACCGTATCGCCTTCATGCGGCTGTGCTCGGGCCGGTTCAAGCGCGGCATGCGGCTGAAACAGTCCGGCACGGGCAAGGCCATCGGCGTCCACAATCCGATCCTCTTCTTTGCGCAGGACCGCGAGATTCTGGACGAGGCCTTTCCCGGCGACATTATCGGCATTCCGAACCATGGCACGATCCGCGTGGGCGACACGCTGTCGGAACTGGACGGGCTCACCTTCACCGGCATTCCGAACTTCGCGCCGGAAATTCTCCAGCGCGTGCGGCTCGACGATCCGATGAAGGCCAAGCATATGCGCCGCGCGCTGGAAAGCCTGGCGGAAGAGGGCGTGACGCAGGTCTTCAAGCCCGAGATCGGCGCCAACTGGGTGATCGGCGTGGTGGGCCAGCTCCAGCTTGAAGTGCTCGCCTCGCGCATCAAGGCCGAATACGACATCAACGTCCATTTCGAGCCCTCGCCCTATCAGACGGCGCGCTGGGTGAGCGCGAAGGACCCGGCGGAACTGAAACGCTTCCTGGAGGCCCATCGCGGCAATATGGCGACGGACCGCGACGGCGCGCCCGTCTTCATGGCGAAAAGTCCGTGGGAGCTGAACTATACCGGCGAGCGCTGGCCCGATGTTACATTCAGCGCCACGCGCGAACGCGCGCCCGAGCCGGCATAACCACAACAGACAGGGCAGAGCGGAGCATGGACTCGATCCAGTCGATCCCGGGCGATTTTCGGCAATATTGGGAGCTGACCAAATCCGTCTGGCAGAACGGCATCTACGGCGTCGATATCGGCAGCATCCTCGTTGCGCTCATCATATTCGGACTGTTCTTTTTCCTGCGCGGGCTCTTCACCCGTTTCGCGCTGGGCGCGGCGATGCGTTGGTCGCAAAAGACGGAGACGGAGATCGACGATTATCTCGTCGATGCGGTGAAGGAGCCGATGCGCTACCTGTTCGTGGCGCTGGGCTTTTTCTTTGCGACCGAATATCTCGCCTTTAGCGGCACGGCGGCGGTGATCGTCGAAAACCTCAACCGCTCCTTCATCGCGGTGGCGATCTTCTGGCTGCTCCACAATTCGGTGACGCCGATCGGCCGGGGGCTGTCGAAATTGCAGCGCCTGCTGACGAACGAGATCATGGACTGGGTGGTAACGAGCGCCCGCGTCGCCATGATCCTGCTGGGCGCCCTGGGGGCGCTGTCCTATTCACAGCTGGGCCA
>CAYSVF010000150.1:0-6318 GCA_964434415.1 uncultured Parvibaculum sp. | reverse complement strand
GTCCGTTTTCTCCGTCTATGCGCAGAACCGCGACTATCACGACCTCGTCAAGAAACGGCTCAAGCGGGTTGCGCGCTGGCTGGCGGAAGAGGCGTCCGTGGAGGTAAAGGTGTTCGTCGACACCGCGCCGGTGATGGAAAAGCCCTTCGCCGAGGCCGCGGGACTTGGCTGGCAGGGCAAACACACCAATCTCGTTTCGACCGAGCTTGGCTCGTGGTATTTTCTCGGCGCCATATTCACCGCGCAGGCGCTGGAGCCCGATACGCCGCATGAGGACCGCTGCGGGTCCTGCAGGGCCTGTCAGGATGTCTGCCCGACCGATGCCTTCCCGCAAGCCTATGAGCTCGATGCGACGCGCTGCATCTCCTATCTCACCATCGAGCATAAGGGGCATATCCCGCGCGAGTTCCGCCGCCCCATGGGCAACCGCATCTATGGCTGCGACGATTGTCTGGCCGTCTGTCCATGGAACAAGTTTGCGAGGCAAGCGCGCGAGACGGCATTCCATCCGCGCGAGGATCTTGTGTCGCCGCTGCTTGCAGATCTCGTCACGCTGGACGATGCGGCCTTTCGCGCGCGTTTTTCGGGCTCGCCGGTCAAGCGGATCGGCCGCGACCGCTTCATTCGCAATGTGCTGATCGCCGTCGGCAATGCCGGCGACCCGGCACTGGCGGTCCATGCAAGGCGCTTGTTGTCCGATCCCTCGCCGCTGGTGCGGGCCATGGCCGTCTGGGCGCTGGGCGAATTGCTCGCCGGGGAAGAAGCCGCGGCGCTGGCAAAGGAATATCTGCCGTCGGAGGAAGACGAGGATGTGCGCGCCGAGTGGCGGTCGCTCGCGGGCTGATCCTATTCGGCGTCGAGCAGTTTGCCGGCTTCCTGCGCTTCCGGCGCATCCGCGCGGCCTGTCGCTTCGGCGTAGCGCACCACGTCCTGCCAGTCCACGCGCGCCGCGGCGACCTGTCCGAGATCGGCCCGCACGCGCCCGCGTTCCAGCAGCACGTCGAGACGATGGCGCGCCGTCTCCGCCGCGCGGTTGATGTCGACTTCGGAAGCGCGGGGATAACCGAGCTTGCGATTGGCGATGGAGCGCAACACCAGCGCATCGATGGTGAAGGGCTCGCGCGCCAGAGCTTCGCTGGTGTCCGAGCGCACGGCTTCCCAGTCGCTTGCCAGCGCGTCCTGCCTTGCCCGGCCGATGTAATATTCCGCCTCATCCGGTTCGCGCGCGATGGCATAGCCGAAGGCCCGGCGCGCCTGCTTGTAATCCCCCGCAATGCCCCAGGCATCGCCTGCCTGTGCATAGACCTTGGCGCGCTCCGCGTCCGGTGCGCCCGTCATCGCTTCGGCGAGATCGAAGAATATGAAGGCCGCTTTCTCGTGCTTGCCCTGCGCGCTGAGGGCCAGTCCCTCGCAATGCGTCGCGGCGACGAGCGCCCCGTCCGTCTTGGCCGCCTTGCGCCAGGCGGCGGCCTCCTTCTCGGCTTCGGCCGGATTTTTCTGCACGAGGTCGAGGCAGGACTGATAGTCGTCTACCTTCTGGCTTGCGGCGCTCGCTTGCGACGCATAGGTGAGGGGGGTGAGCAGGGCCAGAAGGCCGACAAGGCATGACAGGTTCCGTTTCATGGCCGGTAGGGTCGGGGAGAGGGGACCGAAAAACAAGTTAAAACGGCGGAATTTATGAGCGATCGGGTGAGCAAGCGTTTGTTCTGTTTCGGCTTCGGCTTCAGCGCCGAAGCGCTGGCGTGCCGTCTCGCGCCGAAGGGCTTTGCCGTCGCCGGCACCACCCGCGGCGAAGCGAAGGCGATGCGCATGAAGGCGGAGGATGTCGAGCCCTGGCTGTTCGCGGACGGCAAGGGGATCGCAGACCCTGAAAGAGCGCTCGCAGGCACCACTCATCTCCTGATTTCCACCCCGCCGGGTGAAGAGGGCGATCCCGTCCTCGCCGCTCATGCGGGTCTTCTCAGCCGTCTTGCGCCGCAGCTCGAATGGGTCGGCTATCTTTCCACCACCGGCGTCTATGGCGACCGGCAGGGCGAGTGGGTGGATGAAGAAAGCGCCCTGACACCGGATACCGAACGCGGGCGGCGTCGCCTCCGCGCCGAAGAAGACTGGCGCGCGCTGGGCGTCCCGCTCCACGTCTTTCGTCTGGCGGGCATTTACGGGCCGGGCCGCAACCAGCTGCGCAGCCTGAAGGAGGGCAAGGCAAAGCGCATCGTGAAGCCCGGCCAGGTCTTTTCGCGCATCCATGTGGACGATATAGCCGCGGTCCTGGAGGCCTCCATCGCAAAGCCCGATCCGGGCGCGGCCTATAATGTTTGCGACGACGAGCCCGCCCCGCCGCAGGATGTGGTCGCCTATGCCGCGGAGCTTCTCGGCATGACGCCGCCGCCCGAAATTCTCTTCGAGGAAGCCGAGCTGTCGCCCATGGCGGCGAGCTTCTACTCGGATTCCAAGCGCGTCTCCAACCGGCGCATCAGGGAGGAGCTTGGGGTGGACCTCGCCTTCCCGACCTACCGCGAAGGCCTGAAGGCTCTTCTGGACGGCGGCCGGTTTTGAGGGGCAGGCCCGTATAACCCCTTATTGCCGCTGTCATGCGGGCTTGATAGCGATGAAGAATATCGTTTCGCGCTTTCGGAGAAGACGTCCCCATGCCGCAGCAAATGTCGCACCATTTCCACGCCATTGTCTGGATCGACCATCACGAGGCCCGCATCCTCGACTTCAATCCCGACGACACGCAGGCGGAAACGGTGCGTCCGCGCCATCCGGTGAAACATCTGCATGTGAAGGCGGGCACGCTGTCGAGCTGGCGCGCACCGGAAGACAAGGACTATTTCGACGAGGTGGCAACGAAGCTCGCCGATATCGGCGAAGCGCTGCTGGTCGGTCCGGCCAATGCGAAATTCGAACTCTACAAATATCTGCAGGCGAAACATCCGCAGACGGCGGAGAAGGTCGTCGGCATCGAAACCGTCGACCATCCAACCAATGGCGAACTGGTGGACTACGCGAAGGCCTATTTCATGAAGGCCGACCGCA
Source organism: uncultured Parvibaculum sp. (assembly GCA_964434415.1). Classification (GTDB taxonomy): domain Bacteria; phylum Pseudomonadota; class Alphaproteobacteria; order Parvibaculales; family Parvibaculaceae; genus Parvibaculum. The sequence goes on along the minus strand of CAYSVF010000150.1, from coordinate 3,279 downwards.
TGCTGCCGCAGATCGCCGAATAGAAACCGCCTACCTCTCTATCTGCCCGATCAGGGCTTCGATCTCGCCGGTCAGCCGCGCGATGTCGGCAGGCGTGGAGAGGCGGTGATCGCCGCGCTTGGAAAGATTGATCGTCACATCCTCGCTTGCCAGCGTGTCGACAAGCTTCATCGCATGTTGCCACGGCACGTCCTCATCCTTCATGCCTTGCAGGATACGCACCGGGCAGGTGAGCGGGATGGATTGGCCGAGCAGCAGATGATCGCGCCCTTCCTCGATGAGTTTCATCGAGATTTCGTAAGGTTCCTCGTCATAGTCCGACGGCTGGCGATAGATGCCGTCGCGTTTCAGCGTCGCCTTCACCTCGTCGGAAAAACCTTCCCACATCAGCGCCTGCGTGAAATCCGGCGCAGGTGCGATGAGCACCAGCCCGCGCACGCGTTCAGGGCGGGCGAGAGCGGCCAGCAGCGCCACCCAGCCACCCATGCTGGAGCCGATCAGGATCTGCGGCCCCGCCGTCTTCTCGTCGATCATCGCGAGCGCGTCGTCGCGCCAGCGCCCGATCGTGCCTTCGGTGAAAGTCCCGGAGGACGCGCCATGACCGAAATAGTCGAAACGCAGGAACGGGCGTCGGGCCGCTTTCGCCCAGTCGGCCAGCGCCGTCGCCTTGGTGCCCGTCATGTCGGACTTGAAACCGCCGAGCCAGGTGAGCCCAGTGGGGCCTGCGGGCGCCGTCGGCATTTCGCGCGCATAGGCGATGGTCTCGGCTTCCGCGCCGGGCGTGATCGGGGGGCGGGCGAACTTGCCCGTTTCGGTCGTCTCGGTCATCTTGGACATCCTCGAACGCTCTTCCCTTAAGGACGCGCCTAACCTGTGGCTTTGCGCGCCGAACCGCAAGGACCGACATGAATCCCGACCGCAACCCGTTTGCCGATCTCGGCCGTCCGACGATCCTTCAGGTGATCCCGGCGCTGGAAACGGGCGGGGCGGAGCGCACCACGGTGGATGTCGCCCGCGCGGTCGTCGCGGCGGGCGGGCGGGCGCTGGTGGCGAGCCGCGGCGGGCGCATGGTGCCGGAGCTGGAAGCGGCGGGCGGCGAGCATATCGAGCTTGCGGTCCATTCCAAGAACCCGGTGGTCATGGCGCTCAATGTGGAGCGGCTGACGCGGCTCGTGGAACGCGAAGGCGTCAGCCTCGTTCACGCGCGGAGCCGGGCGCCGGCCTGGAGTGCGCTGGCCGCCGCGCGGCGCTCGGGGCGGCCCTTCGTCACGACCTATCATTCGCGCGTGCATGAAAAGCCCACCCTCAAGGTCTTCTACAATTCCGTCATGGCCAGGGGCGATGCCGTCATCGCCAACAGCCACTACACGGCAGACCGTATCCGCCGCATCCATACGCCTGATGAAGCGCGTGTTTTTACCGTGCCGCGCGGCGTGGACATCGCGGCGCTCGATCCAGACAGGGTGGCGCCGGAGCGCGTGGAGAAACTGCGCAAGGCGTGGAAACCCTATGAGTTGGGTCCCGTCTTCATCCATCCCGCGCGGTTGACACGCTGGAAGGGTCAGTTCCTTTCCATCGAAGCGGCGAAGATCCTCTTCGACGAAGGCGTCACCGCTTTTTCGCTCTGCATCGTCGGCGACCATCAGGCGCGCGAGAGCTACAAGGCCGAGCTGGAGCGCCAGATCGCCGACGCCCGGCTGGGACCGCATGTCCGCATCTGCGGCAATTGCGACGACATGCCGGCGGCCTATGCGCTGGCCGATGCGGTTGTCTCCCCCTCCATCGAGCCGGAGCCTTTCGGCCGTACGGCGGTGGAGGCGCAGGCCATGGCGCGGCCCGTCATCGTTTCCGACACGGGCGGCCAGCGCGAAACGGTGCGCGACCCGTCGGATGAGGGCGGGCCTGAGCAGGCAACGGGTCTGCGTGTGCCCGCCGGCGATGCGAAAGCGCTCGCCGCCGCGATGCGCAAGGTCATCGATATGAGCGAAGCCGACCGTCACGCGATGGGCCGGAACGGCCGGATGAACGCCGTGGCGCATTATTCGGTCGGCGCCATGTGCCGCTCCACGCTCGAAATCTATGCGCGCCTCCTGGCCGCGAAATGACTGAAAAGGACCTCCCGGCCCGGCCGGTCGTGGTGATGATGCTTCGGGAGCGGGTAAAAACGCCGGGGCCGGCGCTCCGGCGGATATCGGCCGCCCATGGCGGCGCGGCCCTGCTGCTTCTGACCCATGAAGGCGCCGAAACCCCGGCGGATATCCCCCTTGCCGCGCATTGGCGGGACGGCAATATGCGCGGTCCCTTGCGGTTTCTCACGCTTTCCAGGCGTTTGTCCTGGGCGGGCGCGGCATGCGGCTACGACCTTGCGCCGACGGTGCGAAGCCGCCTCCTGCGCTGGTCCGTGAGGCCTTCTATCCCCTGGTATGACGCGGAAAAGGACCGTCCGCCTGTTTCTTGACTTGCGGCCACGACATCACAAATCTATAGGATTGCAGCGTAAACCCCGCGATCGGGGCTTCCAGAGAAGCTCCGTCATGCCACGAAGGAGAAAAGGCGATGCCTCGTCTCCGGCTGTCATGAAGGTCTGAGCCCGACAAACAGGCCGATCGCCCAGCTCGAAGGAGACCAGTTCATAGCTCGCAGACCGCACCAGGCGCCCGCACCGTCAAAAGACGGCCCGCGCGTCAACGACATGATCACCGAACGCACCGTGCTGCTGATCGACGCCGAAGGCGAGAAACGCGGCGAGGTGGCGATCGAGGATGCCATGCAGATGGCCGACGAATCCGGCCTGGATCTGGTCGAGGTCTCGCCCAATGCGAAACCTCCCGTATGCAAGCTGCTCGATTACGGCAAGTTCAAATACCAGGCCCAGAAGAAGGCCAATGAGGCGCGCAAGAAGCAGAAGACCGTCGAGGTCAAGGAAATCAAGATGCGCCCCAACATCGACACGCATGACTACGAAGTGAAGATGCGTTCCATGCTTCGCTTCTTCGACGAAGGGGACAAGGTCAAGGTGACGCTCCGCTTCCGTGGCCGCGAGATGGCGCATCAGGAACTCGGCATGCAGCTCCTGAACAAGGTGAAGGAAGAGGTGGACGAGATCGCCAAGGTCGAATCCTACCCCCGTCTCGAAGGCCGCCAGATGGTCATGGTACTGGCGCCGCGCTGACACCCGCATCCGGCGAAGACGAAAAGGGCCCGGCGGTCTCCGCCGGGCTTTTTGTATGTCAGGCCGCCAGTACCTTCGACAATCGGTCGGGTCGGTCCGTCAGGATC
>CAYSVF010000149.1:0-6322 GCA_964434415.1 uncultured Parvibaculum sp. | reverse complement strand
AGGCCGCCAACAAGGGCAATGTGAAGGCGATGCACAATCTCGCCGTCATGTATGCCGAAGGCCGCGGCACCTCTCAGGATTTCGCCAAGGCCGCCCAATGGTTCGCCAAGGCGGCCAATTACGGGCTGGGCGACAGCCAGTACAATCTGGCCGTGCTCAACGAACGCGGGCTCGGCATCGAGAAAGACCTTGCCACGGCCTATAAATGGTTCGCCATCGCCGCTCTGGCCGGCGACAAGGGCGCCGCCAAGAAGCGGGATGCGCTGGCCGAACAGATGGAGCCGGGCGACCTCGCCGATGCACGCATTGCGACGAATGCCTGGCAGGCGAAGACGGCCGATCCGGTGGCGAATGGCGACCTGTCCTCGCTCAAGAGCTGGGACAGCGCCGCCGCGGGGCCCGCCGATCCCGATATCGCGCAGGCGCAATCGCTGCTCAACAAGCTCGGCTACGATGCCGGCCCGGCCGACGGCATGATGGGGCCGCGCACCAAAGACGCCATCACCGCCTTCCAGAGGGCGAACGGTCTTGCGCCGTCGGGCAAGGTCACGCCGGAACTGCTGATCGAGCTCGAGGGCTAAAAGAGCGGGCGGAGACGGCCCGTTCGACCTGCGCAGAGTCCGCGTCACGGTTCTGGCGCAAAACCTGGCGAGATAGTCCACGCCCCTGTGCGCCGCCCCTTTGAAATGGGACGGCAACGTGCTACGCCAAATCAATCATTGCCGGCGCCGTTCCGCAGCGAGTCCCTCTCGATGCATCAGGCGCTGACAAGCGAAGGGGGAAGGCCGACGGGCCCGGTTCGCGGGCAGGCCGCCGGAAGCGCTTACGCTCATGCAAATCTATCTGCCGATTGCGGAAATTCCGGTGAATGTGCTGACCATCCTGGCGATGGGGCTCACGGTCGGGTTTCTGTCGGGCATGTTCGGCATTGGCGGCGGCTTTCTGATGACGCCGCTCCTCATCTTTCTCGGCATTCCGCCCGCCATCGCGGTGGGCACGCAGTCGACCTCGGTCGTCGCCTCCTCGGTGACGGGGGCGCTGGCGCATTTCGCGCGGCGCAGTATCGACTTCAAGATGGGCGGGGTGCTGCTGGCGGGCGGTACCGCAGGCTCGCTCAGCGGTATCTATCTGTTCAAGCTGCTCAGCTCCATCGGCCAGGTCGACCTGATGATCTCCATCATCTATGTGGTCTTTCTGACCATCATCGGCGGGCTGATGATGGTGGAAAGCGTGCAGGCGATACGGGCCGCGCACAATGGCGGGACGGGCGGCCGCGCACGCGGGCGGGGCCATCATAGCTGGATCCACGGCCTGCCCTTCAAGATGCGGTTCCGCCGGTCCAAGCTCTATATCAGCGTGATCCCGCCCATCCTTGTCGGTTATTTCGTCGGCACTCTGTCTGCCATCATGGGCGTGGGCGGCGGCTTCATCATGATCCCGGCCATGATCTACCTGCTGCGCATGCCGACCAGCGTCGTGATCGGCACCTCGTTCTTCCAGATCGTTTTCGTGACCGCGCTCACCGGCGTGATGCATGCCTATGAAAACCAGGCGGTCGATATCGTGCTGGGCTTCATCCTCGTGATCGGGGGCGCGGTGGGCGCGCAATTCGGCGTGCGCGTGGGCGAAAAGCTCCAGGGCGAACAGGTGCGCGCGCTGCTGGCCGCGCTGCTCCTCGTGATCGGCGTGCGGCTAGGCATCGACCTCATCAGCCGTCCCGACGACATCTATTCCATCGTCGTCATGTCGTCGGGGAACTGACGCATGGCATTCAGGCGGACCGGCACTTCTGCGCTTCTGGCCCTGCTGACGCTGGCCATCTTTGCGCTCGGGACCGTATCGGCCCGCGCCGACCGTCTGGTGACCGACCTGTCGCAGCACCAGGTCTCCATCCGTTCCAATTTCACGGGCACGGAGATCCTGCTGTTCGGCGCGGTGGAAGCGCCGCAGGCCGAGCGCGCGGTCGATCGCGACATCATCGTGGTGGTGACGGGGCCGACGCGGACGGTGAAGGTCCGCCGCAAGGAGCAGGTCGGCGGCATCTGGATCAATCACGACTCGGTGACCTACCCCAACGTGCCCGGCTATCACGCCATCGCCAGTACGCGGCCGCTGGAAGTCATCTCCTCGCCCGAGACGCTGCGCGAACAGCGGATCGGCATCGAGAATTACGAGTTCGGCGACGCCGTTGCGACCGGGATCGACGGGACGCAGGAATTCCTGCCACCCGATACCGAGCGCGATTTCTGGAAGGCGCTGATCCGCAACAAGCGCCGCGCTGGGCTCTACCTGACCGATCCGGGCGGGGTGATCTTTCTCGGCCAGACGCTTTTCCGCGCCACGCTGGACCTGCCCGCCACGGTGCCGGTCGGACTCTATACGGCGAAGGTCTATCTGCTGAAAGACGGCAAGGTCGTCGATACGATTTCCTCGCCGCTCTATATCGACAAGGGCGGGATCGAGCGTTTCATCTACCGGCTCGCCTATAATAATGCGCTGCTCTATGGCCTGATCGCGGTGATCGGCGCCGCCTTTTTCGGCTGGCTCGCTTCCGCCGTGCTGGGCCGGCGCTGAACATGACCACAAAGTAATGCGCCCGCGCCGATCTGACACGCCGTTGTGAGTTTGCCTCCCGGCGCCGACAGGCTAATGTCCCCGCCCATGGACCCATCCAGCATCAGCTATGCCGCCGCGGCCGCGGGCGGCCTTATCAGCTTTCTCAGCCCGTGCGTGCTGCCGCTCGTGCCGGCCTATCTGTGCTATATCGCGGGCACGTCGCTCGACGAACTCGTCGCCGAGAACGAAAAGGGCGAGGCGCTGGGCTCCGAGGGGCTGACGCTGCGCGTGACGCTGGGCGCCATCGGCTTCGTGCTGGGCTTCACCACCATCTTCGTCGCGCTGGGGGCGAGCGCCTCGGCGATCAATCCGCTCATCATCGCGCACAAGCAGCTTCTGGGACGGATCGCGGGCGCGGTCATCATCATTTTCGGCCTGCATTACATGGGCGTCTTCCGGCTCGCCTTTCTCGAGCGCGAGGCGCGCTTTCAGGTGCAGGGCACGGGCGTGGGCGAGAAGAGCCTCTTCATGCAGTTTGCGAGCCCGTATCTCCTCGGGCTTGCCTTCGCCTTCGGCTGGACACCCTGCATCGGGCCGATCCTCGCCACCATCCTGACGGTTGCGGCCTCGCAGGAAAGCCTGGGCGCGGGCGTTACGCTGCTGACGGTCTATTCGCTGGGGCTCGGCATTCCGTTCCTTGCCGCCGCTTTCGCCATTCGCGGGTTCCTGAGTTTCGCGGGCCGGTTCCGCCGTCACATGCACAAGGTGGAAATCGCGGCGGGGCTGCTGCTGGCGCTGACGGGCCTTCTGATGCTGACGGGCTCCTTCGAGAGCATCGCCGTCTTCCTCATCAATACGTTTCCGGGGCTGGCGAAGTTCGGCTGAGGCGCTCCCTGAATATCTGAAGATACAAAGGCTGCGTCATGCCCCGCTTCATGCGGGGCATCCACGTCTTTCTTTCTCGTAGCCAAGACGTGGATGGCCCAGACAAGCCGGACCATGACGGATAAGAATCCACCGCCTTCTAGTCGCCTTCCAGCCGCGTTGCCGAGACGGGCACCACCGCGTCGCGGCCCATCATCCAGGCATGGAAGTCCCGGCCCGGCAGGAGGCCGGCATAGGCGCGGTCCAGCACGTTGAGCCCGCCCGCATAGGCACCGAAGGCAGGCAGGATGGCGCGCGTCGTGTCGCTGACGAAGCAGCGCCGCCGCAAACGCCGCCCGCGCACCCGCACCGCCGCGCAAGGGTGAAGATGGCCTGCAATCTCGCCGGTGGAGGGCGCGGGCCGCGGCTCGTGCCGGAAGGTGAGCGGGCCGACCGTCATCTCGCCCTGCACCGAGCCGCCGAAACGGCGCGGCGGCGCGGGGTCGTGATTGCCCTCGATCCAGATCCAGTCGCAGGCGGCGGTGAGGGCAATGAGGCGGTCGGCATCCGACTTTGCCATGCGCTTTTCCGCCCGGCGGTCGTGAAAGCTGTCGCCCAGCGCGATGAGCGTTTCGGGCTCGAACTTTTCCATCAGCTTTTCCAGCCGGGTGAGCGTCGCGCTGGTGTCGTAAGGGGGAAGCGCGACACCGCGCTCGGCGAAGGCGGAACCTTTTTCGAAATGCAGATCGGCAACAACCAGAATGCGCTCGTCCGCCCACCAGAGCGCGCCTTCGGGCAGCGGCGTCAGCGCCGCGCCACAAACGCTGAGCGGCGTTTCGCGCAATCGGGGGGCGGTTTCGGTATGTCGTTTACGCAACTGCATGTCAGACCAGTCTCGTCGCTTCTTCGATCAATTCATCGGCCGCTTCGGCCAGCAGCGCCTCGTTCGCCTCGCCATGAACGGCTTCGCGCCCGATGTCGAGCAGCACGGGCACGGCGAGCGGGGAGACGCGGTCGAGACGTTCAAGCGCGATTCGTCCCTTCACGCGCTTCAACATGGCAGCGACACGCGCAACGTCAAGGAGGCCGGTCGCGGCATCCTGATAGGTCGCCTGCAAAAGAATGTGATCGGGCTCGTGTTCGCGCAGCACATTGTAGATGAGGTCGGCGGAGAAGGTGACCTGACGGCCGGTCTTTTCCTGCCCCGGAAAGCGGCGCTCTATGAGACCGGAAATGAGTGCGCAGTCGCGGAAGGTGCGCTTCAACAGGCTCGATTCCGCCAGCCAGTTTTCCAGATCGTCGCCCAGCATGTCCTCGCCAAAGAGTTCGCCGAGCGGGAGTTCATGGCGTTCGGCCATCAGCCCCGGATCGCGCAGGCACCAGATGGCGAGCGAATATTCCGAGGCGACGAAGCCGAGCGGCCTTGCGCCCGCGCGGTCCAGACGGCGCGTCAGCAACATGCCCAGCGTCTGATGTGCGAGACGGCCCTCGAAGGGATAGCAGACGAGATAATATTTGCCGTTCCGGGGAAAGGTTTCGACCAGCAGGTCGTTTTCGCCCGGCAGGCGCGAGCGCCAGGCCTGAATGCCGAGCCAGTCCTGCACCTGCCGGGGGAGCGCGGCCCATTCGCCCTTGTTCGCCAGCATGCGGCGTACGCGCGCGGCGAGATAGGTGGAGAGCGGAAACTTGCCACCGTAATAGGCGGGGATCATGGGTTCGTCGCCACCGCCCTTGGTGACCAGCGCCTCGGTTTCCGCCAGTCCCTCGAAGGAGAGGATGTGACCGGCAAACAGAAAGGTGTCGCCGGGCGAGAGCTGGTCGATGAAATATTCCTCGATCTCGCCGAGCACCCTGCCCCCGCCCGCCCCCACCGGACGACGCCCCTTGCGGATCATGCGGACTTTCAGCATGGGCGCTTCGACGATGGTGCCGACATTCATGCGGAACTGCTGGATCACCTTCGGATTGGAGGCGCGCAGGCGCATATCGCCTTCGAGCGGCTTGTTGGGGCGCAGGCGCGCGAAGCGGTCATAGGTCTTGAGCGCATAGCCGCCGGTCGCGACGAAATCCACCACGCGGTCGAAGTCTTCCCGCGTCAGCTCGCGATAGGGCGAGGCCGAGCGCACTTCCGCGTAAAGCGCGTCGGGATCGAAAGGTTCCGAACAGGCCATGCCCAGCACATGCTGGGAGAGAACGTCGAGCGCGCCCTTGCGGGCGACGAGCCCATCCTGCGCGCCTTCCAGCGCGGCGGCACGGGCGGCCTCGCATTCCAGCACCTCGAAACGGTTGGCGGGGACGAGGAGCGCGCGGCTCGGTTCGTCCAGCCTGTGATTGGCGCGGCCGATACGCTGCAGCAGGCGGCTTGCGCCTTTCGGCGCGCCCATATTGACGACGAGATCGACATCGCCCCAGTCGATACCGAGATCGAGCGTGGAGGTGCAGACGACGGCGCGCAAGGATCCCGCCGCCATGGCCGCTTCCACCTTGCGGCGCGCTTCCGGCGCGAGGGAGCCGTGATGCAGCGCAATGGGCAGCGTGTCCTCGTTCAGATGCCAGAGCGACTGAAAGACGAATTCGGCCTGAGAGCGCGTGTTGACGAAGACGAGGACCATGCGGTTGCGCTTGATCTCTTCATAGACGGCGGGCAGTGCATGGCGCGCGGAATGGCCGGACCATGGTATTCGCGCGGGGGGTATTCGCGCCGGGGGTATTCGCGCTTCGGCCGGCGCCGGCAGTTTCGCCTCGGCGGGATCGGGTTCCGGGCCGGCGGGCGTCAGGATACCTAGTTCCGGCACGGCGCCAGGCGGCGCAGTAACGATCTCGCAAAGCGCCTCCCCTTCCATCGGCTGGGGCATGAGGTAACGGCGCAGCTCGTCCGGCTCGGCCACCGTTGCCGAGAGAC
>CAYSVF010000148.1:0-6335 GCA_964434415.1 uncultured Parvibaculum sp. | reverse complement strand
GCTGACGCGGCTGCATGGCGGCGAGTTTCATATTTCCAGCGAGCCGGGGCAGGGAACCACAGTCGTATTCACGTTGCCTGAGACCAAAGAGGCAGCGGTCGAAGAAAAAAAAGGCGGTGAAGCGTGACCAAGGGCATTACGGCACCTCGTCAGGCACCTGACGGTTCAGGCATGGAAGCCGGCGGAGACGGTCCGGAGCGGCGGGGAAAACCCGCTTCGCCGCCGGTACGGATCGCACATATCGTTTCGGTGTCGGGCCCGCAGGCCGTGGCCGTGATGGAAAAGGTGCCGGGCGACAAGGGCGCCTTTCGCCGGCGCATCGAAATCGGTCAGCTGGTCAAGGTGCCGACGCGCGATCGTCAGGTCGTCGGGATCGTCTCGGCGGTCAGTGCGCCCGCGCCCTCGAATGCGGATGACGATCAGGTCGATATGGGTCTGGTCGAAATCAATCTGGCCGGCGAAGTGGTTGTCGACGGCAAGGATGGACGGCTCAAATTTCAACGCGGCGTGTCCAGTCTTCCCACGCTTGGCGATCCCGTCCTGCTCGCCGACCGGCACGATCTGACGCGCGTCTATAACCAGCCGGGCAAGGCGACGGTGGAGGTCGGCAGCCTGTTTCAGGATGCCAATGTGCCGGCGAAACTTCTCCTCGACGACCTTCTGGCGAAGCATTTCATCGTTGTCGGCACGACGGGCTGCGGCAAGTCTTGCGCGCTGACGAGTATCCTGCAACGCGTGCTCGTCGGTCACGAATATGCGCATGTGGTGGTCCTCGATATTCACAATGAATATCCCAGTGCCTTCGGCGCCCAGGCCGAGCTCATCAATGCCCGCAATCTCAACCTGCCCTTCTGGCTTTTGAACTTTCAGGAGCTGACGGCGGCGCTTGTCAGCCATGACGGCCATAACGACGCTGAAGTGGAAATTCTGAGCGATGCCGTTCTTTATGCGAAGCGGCGCTTTCACGACGCCTCGTCGGGCCGCGCCGCCATTGCGCGCCGCGTGGGCGAGACGGGCGGCATCACCGTCGAGACGCCGACGCCTTTCCGTCTTTCGGATGTGCTGTTCTATATCGACGACCAGCTCGGCAAACTCGAGCGCACGCGTACGACGGTTCCCTATCGCCGGCTGAAGAGCCGCATCGAAACGATGGTCAGCGATCAGCGCTACAGTTTCATGTTCGGCAGCCTGACCGTGCAGGACAATATGACCGACGTGCTGGGCAAACTCTTCCGTATACCGAGCGATGGCAAACCGATCACCGTCATCGATCTTTCGACCGTGCCGCCGGAAATTCTCGATGTCGTGGTGTCGGTGATTTCGCGCATCGCGTTCGATCTTGCGGTCTGGAGCAAGGGGGGGCTTCCCATGCTTCTGGTTTGCGAGGAGGCGCATCGGTACGTCCCGGCGCATGGCGGCGACAAGTTCATGCCGACGCGCCAGGCGCTGTCGCGCATCGCCAAGGAAGGCCGCAAATACGGTCTGTCGCTCGCGCTGGTCAGCCAGCGGCCCTCCGAACTCGATCCGACCATCCTGTCGCAATGTTCCACGGCGGTCGCCATGCGGCTTTCCACCGAGCGCGATCAGCAGGTGATGCGAGCCAATACGCATGACGGCGCACTCGACCTTCTCGATTTCCTGCCGCTGCTCGGCGATCGCGAAGCGATCATCCTCGGCCAGGGCGTCGCCATGCCGATGCGTATCCGCTTCCACGATCTGGCGCCTGAGACACTGCCGCGCAATGTGAACGCGGCCTTCTCGCAATCGTGGAGCGCGCCAAATCTCGACCGGCAGGGGCTGGAGCAGATCGTGGCGCGCTGGCGCGTCAGCGGGCGCGAACGCGAGGTGGCCGAGCCGGGCGATCCCCAGGAAATCTGACGCCCCCTTTTCGACGGATTTCGTCGGAACGTCGTTTGACACGCCGACAGTCGACCCTAGGATGCACATATCTGCATGTGCTTTTAGCGCATTGCTACCATGCATTCTCGCTATGGATTCCCGGGGGCCCGATGGGGAAGAAGCGCCAGCATTCGGAAAAGGAGCAGCCGGAGAGTGCCGAAGGCGCATCCCCGAAACTGCCCGAGGACGTACCGACAGGCGCCGTTCCCGGCTCGTTGACGCTCATTCCGGGCCAGCAGGGCAAGAAGCTCCAGACCCTTCTCGAACTCATCGACGCGGTGAACAGGCTCCATTTCGAACTGGGGGCGATGGCTGCGCGTATTCATGGCGAGGCAGATGCCAGCGCGCCGCACCGGGCGTTGTTGCGCAATCTCATCGAGATGGGGCCGCGCACCGTGCCGCAGCTCGCGGGCCTCAGGTCGGTTTCCCGGCAGTTCATTCAGAAGCTGGTCAATCAGCTCCTGAAAGAGGGGATGGTCGAATATATCGACAATCCCGCCCATAAGCGTTCGCGGCTGGTGCGCATCGCCCCGCGCGGTTATGCCGCCTACCGCGCCATGCGGGACCGCGAGGCGCCGGCGGGCAAGTGGCTGGCGGGCGGATTGTCCAAATCGGATCTTCGAACGGCGCTGGACGTGCTGAACTCGCTCGAAGCGAAAGCGGCCGGATATACGGGTGCGCAGAACGCGGGCGGTGCCGACCCAGTGGCTTCGCCGCCGCCGGACGAGGCCGAAGGCGCGGCCTGACGGATTCGCAAAACTCAAGATAATCCATAAACATAGGTGCGAATCGGGGGCGGTTGCAGAATCGCCGAGGGCCGCCATCCCCCGGTCCCTTCCGTGTCTTCTGAGCGGGGTCATCCGCGGGCATGGCCCCTGCGAGACGGTCAATGCGCCACTGCACTCCCGGCGGAGCCGGGCAAGCTTCGTCCCCCGCCTGGTCGATAACGATCAGGCGATCCTGCTCTCCCATGTCGGCTGACATTGTCTGCCGGACCTCGGCAGTCCCGGACAGCTCGCAATCGATCGCATCGATATCGATTCGATAGTAGTTTATGTTGCGACGCATATAATCAGTGTGCGTTGCAATATGTTCCGGTAACGGTCTCCCTCCGTCCCTCCGCCGTGTCAAAAATGTCATACCGTGGGCGAATGTGGAGCGCTTCTCCGTATCCGGCCCTCTCTCCGGCTTGACTTGGCTCCTCAATAAGGGTGGGCTTGCGACTGAGGGATGCTGACTGGCCGGGGGGAGAACAGTCGATCGCTTCCAGATTACACCTCCCGATCCAGCTGCAAAGTTAGTGAAGACGTCGAGGATCGAGGAGGATCACTCAATGATAAAAAGGAGCTTGCGCGCGGCGCTGCTGGTTGGCGGTGTCGTGGCAACGGCGCTGGGGGTTTCCCCGAGCGCCGTACAGGCCACTGAATTCAGCTTCGGGGATGTTAGCGTAAACGTCGATAATACCGTTTCGTTCGGTGTCGGCATCCGCGCGTCCAACCAGGACTGTACGCATATTGCTATTGCGAATGGCGGTTGCGGTGCTGGCAATGGCGTGTCTATGGGCCTGAACGATGACGATGGGAACATCAACAACGGTCCTGGCGTGCCCTATACGATGACGGGCAAGATCACGACCGATATTAGCGCCAGATATCAGAACTTCGGTGCGTTCCTTCGTATCAAGGGGTTCTACGACTATTGGGCGGACGAGCATGTCGGTAAGCGCAGCTCTGGTTACGGGACGCGGCCGCTTGAGGACGCCGTTCGCGGTAGCGATGCGTATCTCTCGGCATCTCGGGACCTGTCCATTCTCGATGCCTATGTCTATGGCAATTTCGATATCATGAACCAGCCGGTCTCGCTGCGCGTGGGCAAGCAGGTCATCAACTGGGGTGAAAGCCTGTTCATTCCGGGCGGCATCAGCTCCTACCTGCCGGTGGATCTGAGCGCGCTGCGCACGCCGGGTTCGGAGTTGAAGGAAGCCTACAAGCCGGTTCCGGCCGTCTATTTCAACATGGGGCTGCCGGCCAATTTCGCGATCGAGGCCTTCTGGCAGTTCAACTGGGAAAAGCTGACGGTCGATTCCTGCGGTACCTTCTTCGCCGGTTCCGACGCGGGCTGTGAAGGCGGCCGTTACGTCATGCTGAGTAACGAATATCCCGGTCCCGTTCTCATTCCCCGTACGGCTGATGAGCAGGGCGAAGACACCGGTACTTGGGGTGTGGCGCTGAAATATTATGCTGACTGGCTCAATGGCGGCACCGACATGGGTTTCTATGTCAACCGGTATAGCCTTGTGGCGCCGATCGGTACCTTCACCGCTGCGGATTACGGAGCTGTTGCACCTCTCTTTGGCGGAGCGACCACAACGGCAGGTGCGTGTAACTTCTTGGGTTCCGCTTCGTTTTTGGCTTGTGCGGCGAGCGGTAACCTGACCACAGTAATCGGTGCGGCTGCATCCACGAAGAACTATCTGTTGCAGTATCCGATGACAACGACCTTCGGTTACAGCTTCAATACCACCATTCCGATCCTGGGCGGCTCGGCGCTGTCCGGCGAAGTTTCCTATTCGCCGAACATGCCGTTCTCACTCAGCGATACCAACATCAACTGTAACGATTTGGCCAATGGCGATCTGGGTGGCTTTACGGGTGTCTCGAACAGTTCTTTCTGCGAAAGCTACAACCCGGCCTGGTACGGCGAGGCTTATCGCGGTTATGCCCGTCATGACGTGGTCACGGGCCAGCTTGGTCTCATCAGCACGCTGAACCCGTCCCACCCGGTGACGTCTGCGATTGGTTCGGATCTGGTGATCCTCATTGCCAATGCCGGTTTCCAGTATCTGCCGGACACGAACAGCGCAACGAGCGGTCTCGCCGCCCCGCGCGCATCGAACGTTACGAACAGCACGGGGGCGACGATCGTTCTTGGCGACTCGGCTTGTAATCCGCTTACGGCGGCGCCGGGCAACTGCACGGTGAAATACGCCTCGCAGTTCTCGTCGGGCTATCGCCTCTCGTTCATTGCGGACTACAACAATGCCTTCGATACGCCCTGGACGCTCTCGCCGAATATCAACTTCTCGCATGACGTTTCGGGTTACTCGGCCGGTCCGGTCGGTCCCGGCTTCGTGCAGGACAAGAAGGTGGTGTCGGTTGGTCTGACGGCCAAGCTGCGTTCGGTGTGGACGGCGAATGTGTCTTACACCCACAACTGGGGTAACCCGTTCCGTAACTTCTCGTCCGACAAGGATTTCGTCGCGGCGAGCATCTCCTACGCCTTCTGATCGGCGGACGAGACGACGAAAAACGGGCCCGGCGGCAGAGATGCTGCCGGGCCTATTTCTTGCGCACCGCATTTTCAGGAGGCGGGTTTCGCGGGCGGGTGCCGGGACGCGGTACTCTTTCCGGGTGTGCGGGGATAACGTCCGTGGGCGGAATAAATCCGGGTGGCGGGTCTTTGCCCCCGGGATGTGTCGACGGACGCACTTCATTAAAAAGATTTAATGAAGTGCGTGGAAAAACTGGCGGAAAATGAACGGCGAGCGATGCTCGGGGGACACAGAAATACAGGGTGAACCGTTTGCCGCGGTCCTTTGTTTTGCTATGATCTTGCCAGAATAGGCGGGGAAACCGGCCTTGGCGTGTACGTGAGTTTCGGACGCGTCAGAAGCCTCATAAGAATCCAGTGGAGGGAACGTAGATGAAAAGGACAACCATGCTGGTGTCCGCCCTTGTGTTCGGTGTGCTGTCCACCAGCGCCCTGGCCAAGGTGCCGCAAGCACAGGTAGACCGTCTGGGTAACGACCTTACCCCGATGGGTGCCGAAAAGGCCGGCGACGGCGGGGATATTCCGGCCTGGACCGGTGGGCTGCAGACCGTGCCCAGCAATGTGAACTACAAGCCGGGCGACAAACTGGCCGACCCGTTCAAGGACGATCCGGTCAAATACACGATCACGTCTTCGAATGCCGGTCAGTATGACGACGTGCTGACGCCGGGCTACAAGGCCCTGCTGTCGACGTACAAAGACTACAAGATGAACGTCTATCAGACGCGTCGTAGCTGCGCTTATCCGGATAAGGTTTACGAAGCGAACAAGCGCAACGCGGCGGTCGGCGAACTCGTCGGCGGCGGCTCGGGCATCTCGAAGGCCATTTTCGGCTTCCCGTTCCCGATCCCGAACAACGGGCTTGAAATGATCTGGAACCACACGCTGCGTTACCGCTCCTTCAAGGTGGTGCGTCAGTTCGCTGCGGCGCCGGTGACCCGTTCGGGCGACTACACGATGCAGATCGTGCAGGATGAGGCGATCCTCGCCTGGTCCGACCCTGCCGTGAAGAGCGCGGAAGATCTGGACAACATTTCGCTTTACTACATCGCCAACACGATCGCCCCGGCCCGTTCCGCGGGTAACGTGATCCTGGTGTATGAAGC
>CAYSVF010000147.1:0-6464 GCA_964434415.1 uncultured Parvibaculum sp. | reverse complement strand
GAGCCGAAGACGCGCGGGCTTACCTCGCGCAGATTGGCGATGGTCTGGTCGAACAGGCCCGGCACGGGCTTGCCCGCATCGAGATGGACCGTGCCGCCATTGGCCAGATTGCCGTTGAAGGAGATGTTGCCCGCCGAGATGTGATTCCAGGGCATCCATTCAAGGCTCTGCGGCACGTCTTCCGGATCGGGCTCCTCGGTGCGGAGCGCTTCCTGCGCGGCGACCTGCGCCATCATCATGCGATGCGTCTGCACCACGCCCTTGGGCATGCCGGTGGAGCCGGAGGTGAAGAGATATTTCGCAACCGTATCGTGATCGACCCGGTCGAGCACCTCGTCGACTTCCGCGCCCGCCGGCGTGGCGATGATGTCCTGATAGGAGAGCGTCTCGCGGCCCGGCACCTCGCCGGAGCCCGTGACGATGGTGACGTCGTCGCCGAGGTCCAGCGCATTGATCGCATTGGCAAACATCTCGCCCTGCTCGGCAAAGACGAGCCTGGGCTTCGCGGTGGCGGCCACGTGCTTGAGCTTGGAATAATCCGTGCTCATGAGCGAATAAGGCACGCTCACCGGCGCGACCGGCACGCCCGCCTTCATCGCGCCCAGCGCCATGACGGCATGGGCGATGGAGTTGCCCGACAGGATCATGATCGGCGTCGACTGGTTAAGCCCGCGCTGAAGAAGCGCCGCCGCGACGGAACGCGCCGCGCGATGGGCCTCGCCGTAGGTGATGTAGCGCCAGGCGCCGTCCGGCCCGCGCTCGCCGATGAAATTGCGTTCGGGATGCGCCGCCGCCTTTTCCGCAAGCATATGCGGCACGGAGCGCTTCATCTCCGGCAGTTCGTGCTGCGAGCGGACATAGGTGGTGCCGTCATCCATCCGCTCGACGACGATCTTCGGCGGCTTCTGCTTCAGCGGCTTGAACGGCGCGTCGCTCAACTGCTCCGCAATGCTCATGGTTTCCTCCCGGGATGCGGTTTCGAATTCGGATAGCGATTTCCAATACCTGTCACCCCGGGCTTCGTCCCGGGGTCCAGAGCGGCACAGTCAGTGCTGGCGGCCCCTGGATCCCGGCACAAGGCCGGGATGACAGGTCAAATTTATTTCGCCGATCAGTTGATCATCCGTTCGCGGCCTTCCCAGTAAGGCTTGCGCAATTCGCGGCGCAGGATCTTGCCGGACGGGTTGCGCGGCAGCGCCTCGATGAAGGCGACGTCCTTGGGCACCTTGTAGGAAGCGATGCGCGTCTTGGCGAAGGCGATGATGTCTTCCGCGCTGGCGCTCTCGCCGGGCTTCAGCACGACGATGGCCTGCACCGCCTCGCCCCATTTGTCATGCGGCACGCCGACGACCGCGGCATCCGCGATGGCGGGATGACCGAAAAGCGCGTTCTCGACTTCGGCGGGATAGATGTTCTCGCCGCCCGACACGATCATGTCCTTCACGCGATCATGGATGTAGAGATAGCCGTCCTCGTCGAAGAAGCCGGCATCGCCGGAATGGAACCAGCCGTCGACGACGGATTCCACCGTCGCTTCCGGACGGTTCCAGTAGCCCTTCATCACCGAGCCGCCCTTGATGAGCACTTCGCCCACGCCGCCGGCTTCCACATCCTTGCCGTTCTCGTCGACAATGCGGATTTCCGTACCCGGATTGGGAATGCCGCAGGAGCGGAGCTTGCCCTTGGCCGGATCATGCGCCTCCGGCGGCAGATGCGTCGCGCCGCCCGTCGTTTCGGTGAGGCCGTATAGCTGCACGAACTCCGCCTTGAAGCGGTCCTGTGCGTTGCGCAACACATCTTCCGCAATGGGCGAGGCGCCATAGAGAAGCTGGCGCACGGTGGAGACGTTCACCTCCGCGATATTGGGCTGCTGAAGAAGGAAAAGGATCACCGCGGGCACGATGAAGAGGACGGTGATGCCCTCCTTTTCGATCAATTGCAGGATCACCGCCGGGTCCACATCCTTCAGCACGACATTCTTGCAGCCATGCAGATGGCCCAGAATGCCGATATTGACGCCCGCCACATGAAAGAGCGGCATGCAGACGAGGACCACATCCTCCTCGCGCCAATCCGCCCAGCCGGACTTCATGCCCTGGTCGAAAACGGCAAGGTAGTTGCGGTTGGTAAGCTGCACGCCCTCGGGGTGGCCCGTCGTGCCGGAGGTGTAGAGCTGGATGACATCGTCATCGATGTCGGAGGGCAGCATCGGGTCTTCATTCGGGAAGCTGTCGCGCCACTCGTCGAAGGAAATCCAGTCAGAGCGCCCGCCGTCCAGCGCCACCACTTTCCGGATATTCGGACATTCCGGCAGCACCTTCTCGACGACATCGTAATATTCCGCGCCGACGAACAGAATTTCCGTACGGGAATCGTTCAGCACATAGGCGATTTCCGGCGCGGCGAGACGCCAGTTGACGCCGACCATCACGGATTTCGCCTTGAAGGCGCCGTAGAGCACCTCGAAATAGAGGTCCGAACTCTTGCCGATATAGCCGATGCGGCTGTCGGGCTTGCAGCCTTCCGCGATCAGCCCCTGCGCCACGCGATTGGCATAGGCGTCGAGTTCGGCATAGGTGGTGCGGCGGGTGCCGAAGACCTGGGCCGTCTTGTCGCCCTCGGTCTTCGCCCGATAGCGCGTGATATCCGCAACGCAGCGAACCTCGTTCGCGTCGAACATGGTATTTCCTCCCCTGGCTCGCAGCCTGCGCCCCCTCCCCGGGGGCATTTGCCGGCGCGGCAATGTCTTTTTGTGAGTATTCTTTGCGGCGAGTGTAACCGTGCTGTCGCAAGGAGCAAGCGCAACCGGCGGCCCGGGGGCAATCGAAAGCGCGATAAATCCGAGACGCGGAACCGACGCAACGATACGCTGCGGAAGGGGCGAAAGACCCCAAAAACATAATGAGTAACCAGAGGGAGAAACCAGATGGCCCGCATACCCTATTTCGACCCGGCCAAGGCCGAAGGCCGCGCGAAGGAAGCCTATGAAAAGCTGCCGCCGCTCAACATTTTCCGCATGCTGGGCCATTCCGGCGAGATGCTGGACGGCTTCATCAAACTCGGCAATCAGATCCTGATGTTCTCCGACCTGGACCCGGTCTTGCGTGAAATCGCGATTGTGCGCACCGGCGTGCTCCGGGGTTCGACCTATGAGGTCTATCAGCACGAGGCGATCTCGCGCCGGATGGGCATGAGCGACGAGCTTATCAAGGCGATCCATGAGGGGCCGGACGCCGCGGCCTTCGACGACATGCAGCGCATGGTGATGCGTTTCACAGACGATGTCGTGAAAAACACCCGCGCCTCCGACGCAACCTTCGACCCGCTGCTGGAAAAGCTCGGCCCCAAGCAGATGCAGGAACTGACCATCACCATCGGCTATTACACGATGGTGTCGAACTTCCTCGAGACCTTCGATGTCGATATCGAGGACAAGCCCGTGGAAACGAATATCGGCAAGAAGGCTTGAGCGCGATGGCGAAACTGCCTTATCCCGACCCCGCCGCGCTGCCGGAGGAGAACCGGAAACTCCTCGAAACGCTCCCGCCGCTGAACATCTTCCGGATGCTCTCCGGCGCGGGCGCGAGCTTTCCGGCCTTCATGGCGCTCATCAACGCCTATCTCAATCACGGGGCGCTGGATGCGGAACTGCGCGAACTGGCGATCCTCCGCGTCGGGCATTTGCAGAAGAGCCCTTACGAGCTTCACCAGCATGAGCGCGTCTCCCGCACCATCGGCATGAGCGCGGAGCGCATCGCCGCGGCGGGCGGCACGCTCCCCTCGCCTCTTTTCAGCGAGGCTGAGAATGCCGCGCTCGCCTTCATCAACGATCAGGTGGCGAAGGTGAAGGCGGACGGCGCGCTCTTCAACGCCGCGCACAAACATGTCGGCGATGCGGGCATGCAGGAACTGATCCTCATTGTCGGCATCTACATGCTGGTCTGCCGCTATCTGGAGACGATGGAGATCGAGCTGGAGAAAAAGGACATCGAGGGCTCCGGCCTGGAGGAGATCGGCGCCACCATGGGGCGGTGAGGGGACGCTAAAGACAACAACTGAACACGTCATGGCCCGGCTTGTCCGGGCCATCCACGCCTTTACAGGCGTGGCGTTAAAGACGTGGATGCCCCGCATGAAGCGGGGCATGACGACCGGGGATAGGAGGAGGAAACATGGCGGAAGAAAAACAGGCCCCTGAGAAACAAGGCTATGTGCGCCCGCTGAGCGCGGAGTCGAAAGGCGAAGCGCCGGGCCGCGGCCGGTTTCAGGGGCGGCGCATTCTCGTCGTGGGCGGCGGGCAGCGCGTGCTCGATGCGGCGACCGACCCGGTCGGAAACGGGCGCGCCATGTCGTTGCTCTTTGCGCGGGAAGGCGCAGCGGTCGCCGTCGCCGACATGAATGCGGAAGCCGCCGCCGAAACGGTGCGCCGGATCGAAGCCGAAAGCAGCAAGGCCACGGCCATCACCGCGGATATTTCCAAACCCGACGACATCACCCGCATGGTCGACGAAGCCGTTTCCGCCATGGGCGGGCTCGACGGCATGGTGCTGAATGTGGGGATCGGCGTGGGCGGGCTGGGGCTTAACGGCATTTCGGCGGAGGACTGGACGAAGGCGCTCGACGTGAATTTGCGCGGGCCCATGCTCTGCTGCCAGGCCGCGCTGCCGAAAATGGAGGAAGGCTCCTCCATCGTCTTCATCTCCTCGATTGCAGGCCTCGTCGCCGGCAGCCGCCTGCCCGCCTATGACGCCTCCAAGGCCGCGCTTGGCGGGCTGATGCGCCATGTGGGACTGGAAGGCGCAAGGCGCGGCATCCGCGCCAACATCGTCGCGCCGGGGCTGGTGGATACGCCGCTCGGACGGCTCGCCACGCAAGGCCGCCCCTCGCGCGGGCGCACACCCGTGCCCTTCGGGCGGCAGGCGACGGGCTGGGAAATCGCCTATGCGGCGCTTTTCTTCATGTCGGATGAAAGCGTTTACGTGACAGGCCAGACGCTCGCCGTCGATAGCGGGCTGACCGGGATCAGCTAGGCTTAATCGTCGGAATCGAAATCCTCGATCAGCGTGACATGGCCGCGCAGGATGTCGGCCGCGCGGGCGGCATCCCGCGCCAGCACGGCATCGAGGATCTTGCGATGGATAGCGCCCGATTCCGCAAAGTCGATAGCGCTGCCCGCGACATGCTTCTTGTAGAAGAGCAGCCGATAGCGCCGCGCTTCCTCGTAAAGGCGCTGCTGCATGCGGGAGAGGCGCGCCGAGCCCGCACCCGCAATGATCGCGAAATGAAACCTGCGATGCGCTTCTTCGTAAGCGGCCAGCGCCTCCTCCGTCTCGCGCTCGAGCAGGACGGCGAGCCGCCGCTCCAGCACATGGAAGGCGGCAACGAGCGAGGCTTCCCACTCCTCGTCGCCCTTTTCGATGGCGGCGCGCACGCCCGTCTCCTCCACCATCTGGCGCAGCATGACGATCTCGTTGAAATCCGCCCGGTTCATCGCGGCGACGCGGAAGCCGCGCTGCCCTTCCGTCTGGACGAGGCCTTCGCCCAGCAGGCGGGACAATGCTTCGCGAACCGGGCTCATGCCCGCGCCATAGCGCTTGGTGAGCTCGGCCATGGCGAGCCGGCTGCCCGGCTCCAGAGCGCCGTTCAGAATGTCCGCGCGCAGCCGCGCAGCCACCCCGGCTGAGAGGGTGCGGTCGTCGGCGGGTTCCAGAATTTCGAAATTATGAATCGACATCGAAATTAAATCTACCTAGCTTTGGCCTCCTGAACAAGAAGAAGCATCGACGAGGGGAGGATCGGCCATGCGTTTCGTGAGCTTTGCCGGGGAAGAAGGGGCCGAACGGCCCGGCCTGCTGCTGGAAGACGGGGCGACGGTCGCCGATCTCGGCCATCTCTACCCCTCCCTGCTGGCACTGATCGATGCGGGCGCCGACGGGCGTGCCGCCGCGCGCAAGGAGGCCGAAACGCCCTCCAAAACGCTGGCGCTGGCCGACCTCAGGCTGCTGGCACCGCTGCCCGAGCCGCGCCAACTCCGCGACTGCATGGTCTATGAAAAGCACCTGAAGCAGGCGAGCGAACAGGGCCAGAAGCTGATGGGCGTGGAAAATCCGACGGCGAATATCCCGCCCGTCTGGTACAGCCAGCCGATCTACTACAAGGGCAACCGCTTCTCGGTGATCGGCACGGAAACCGATATCGAATGGCCCTCTTATGCCGAGCTTCTGGATTTCGAACTGGAACTCGCGCTGGTGATCGGCCGCAAGGGCAAGAACATCGCGCCGGAAAAGGCCGCCGACCACATCTTCGGCTACATGATCTTCAACGATGTGAGCGCGCGAGACGCGCAGATGGCCGAGATGCAAGGCCAGCTCGGCCCGGCCAAGGGCAAGGATTTCGACACGGGCAATGTGTTCGGCCCCTGGCTCGTCACCGCCGACGAGGTGGGCGATATCCGCGATCTGCAT
>CAYSVF010000146.1:0-6488 GCA_964434415.1 uncultured Parvibaculum sp. | reverse complement strand
TCCGGAAACGGAGCAGGAAGCCAACGACCTCATAAGGCGCGGGAAAGTGCAGTTCCTCATCCAGGTGCCGCCGGACTTTTCGCGCAAACTGCAACGCGGCGAACGTCCCGCGCTTCTGCTCGATGCCGACGCCACCGATCCCGCTGCCACGGGCAATGCGATTGCGGCGCTTCAGCAACTCGGCACGCAAGCCCTGACACACGATCTCAAGGGCCCCCTCGCCTCCTTGTCGCCGACACCGGCCCCCTTCGATGTCGTCATCCACCGGCGCTACAACCCCGAAGGCATCACGCAATACAATATCGTGCCCGGCTTGCTGGGTGTGATCCTGACCATGACCATGGTGATCTTCACCGCGCTCGCGGTAACGCGCGAAACCGAACGCGGCACGATGGAAAACCTGCTCACCATGCCGGTTCGCCCGCTGGAGGTGATGGCCGGCAAGATCATTCCCTATATCATGGTCGGATACATCCAGACCGCCTTTGTGCTCGCCGCGGCCTGGGCGCTCTTCAACGTCCCGATGGTCGGCAGCCTTTTTCTGCTTTCCACCGTGCTGCTGGTCTTCGTCGCCGCGAACCTTGCCGTCGGCTTCACCTTTTCCACGCTCGCCCGCAATCAGCTGCAGGCCATGCAGATGGCGTTCTTCTTCTTCCTGCCGTCGATCCTGCTGTCGGGGTTCATGTTTCCATTTCGCGGCATGCCCGTCTGGGCGCAATGGATCGGCGAAGCGCTGCCCCTCACCCATTTCCTGAGAATCGTGCGCGGCATTCTGTTGAAGGGAAACGGTATCGCGGACATTGCAACGGATACGGGCGCGATCCTTCTCTTTCTCGTCGTGGTCTCGACAATCGCACTGAACCGCTATCGCCAGACGCTGGATTGACGCCGGATCGATGCCGATTGGCAGCGCGTCGCCCACCCATTAGCATTCCGGCCAAACAATATGGAGCGGAAAGCGCATGACGAATTTCACCGCCGAACCGATCGAATGCCCGCCGCGCAAGGTGGAGAGCGAATGGATCGACCTCAACGGCCATATGAACATGGCCTATTACCACCTGCTCTTCGACGAAGCGCTCGACAAGCTCTTCACCGATGTCGGTTTCGGCTGGGACTACACGCAAGCCGGCGAAGGCACCGGCTTCACCGCGGAAGTGCATGTCTGCTATCTCGCCGAGTTGAACGAAGGCGACCCGGTTCGCATCACCTATCAGCTGCTCGACGCGGATGAAAAACGCATCCATGTCTTCGGTCGCATGTATCACGGGACGGAAGGCTATCTGGCCGCCACATCCGAACAAATGTGCATTCACGTCAACCAGAAGACACGCCGCGTGGCGCCTTTTCCGGACGACATTCAAGCGCGCGTCGGAAAATTGATGGAGGCACATCGCAGCCTGCCCCGCCCCGAACAGGCGGGCCGCGTCATCGGCATCCGGAAAAAATAATGGGCTAGCCCATCTGCGAGGCAAGCACGGCATCGGCAAGCTGCGGTTTGCCGATAACGCCCTTCACATGTTCCGCACGCGGTACGCCCGGCTGATCCGGAATGATGAGGGCGATCTGCGTCTTGCGTTTGTGCAGCCGCCGGATCACCTCTTCCAGCGTGCTGTTTTCCCGCCCGATCGTGAAATCGGTCAGGGCAATATCGAGAAGCGTCTCCGGATTGCCCTGTCGGGACGGTATGGCGATACGCGAATCCAGAGGCACGACGCCCGCGATCCTTTCGCCGTCGCGCAGAACGATGAAACGCACGCCGCCGCCCTGCGACAGATAGGTCAGCGCTTCCTCGATAGGCGTGTCGGCAGCCATCACCGTCACGCTCGTATCCATCACTTCATGGCAGGCACGAACCAGATAGGCGTTGGAGTAGCGGTCCTTGGGTATCCGCCGCCCGCGCCGCACCAGCTTCATGGTGTAGATGTTCTCGCTCAGCAGCGCGCGGCGAACGCCCACCGCGACGGCCACGGCCATGATGAGCGGAATGATGATGTTGTAGTCGCGGGTCATCTCGAAGACCATGGTGATCGCCGTCATCGAGGCGCCCGTCGCCCCGCCGACCACAGCCGCCATGCCGACCATCGCATATTCCGCGACCGTCGCGCCGTGCCCCGGCCAGACGATGAGCATGAACGCGCCGAACGCGCCGCCCAGCGTCGACCCGATGAAAAGCGACGGCGCGAAAACGCCGCCCGACGCCCCTGCTCCGAGAGAAATGGAGGTTGCCAGAAGCTTGGCTACACACAGAAAGCCCAGAAGCAGGATGCTTTCCAGATGCCCCTGAAGAATGTTCTGGATGGTGCCGTAGCCCACACCGGTCACGAAATAATGACCGCCCCACAGCACGAAGAGATACCCCATCACGCCGACCATCGACATGCCGACAATGTTGCGGATGTATTCGTTCTCGAACCGCTTCGGGAACTGCTCCTCGCAAAACACGAGCGTACGGATGAAGCCCCAGGCGGCTATCCCGCAAAGAACGCCCAGCACCACGAAGGCCCCAAGGTTCACGACATCGACGGCCTGCTCGCTCGGGATGGGCGCCAGCGCCACGAGAAAGGCCGGCTGCAAACCGAAGAAGAGACGCCCCACATAGGCGGCCGAGCCTGTCGCGATCACGACCGGCAGAAAGGTGCGCGGGCTGATCTCCGGCAACATCAATTCGATCGTGAAAAGCACCCCGCCCAGGGGCGTATTGAACGTGGCTGCGATACCGGCCCCCGCACCGGCCGCAAGAAGCGTGATGCGCTGCCAGCTTGGCAGATTGGTAAGCTGCGCAAAGGAAGACCCGAGCGCCGCCCCGATCTGCACGATGGGCCCTTCGCGGCCCACCGATGCGCCCGAGCCGATGGAAAGCGCCGAGGCGAGCGACTTGATCACCGCCACGATGGGACGAACCCGGCCTTCCTTGTGATAGATCGCGTCCATCACCTCCGGTACGCCATGCCCTCGGGCTTCCGGCGCGTAATTCTTCACCAGATAGACGACACCGAGCCCGCCAATGACGGGCGCAAGTATGAAGAACGCGCCCCAGGGCCCCGGCTCGGTGAGCTGGTTGGAGTCGTAGCTGAAGCTGAACTCCCCCAGAAAGAAGATGTTGTGAACCAGGCTCACAAGGGCCCGGAAGGCCACCGCGCCAAGACCGGTGAAAAGACCGACGGCGAGAGCGAGCAGAGACAGCCCGGCCAGGTTTACCCTGCGATAGCCATCCTCGTCCTTCTCAAGCATCTCGTCCCTTTCCGCCCGGCCGGCCCGATAGCGGCTGACGTCGCCGCCGCGCTCGGAGCGGCCGATCTCCGGGTTTCACCGCCTTTTGGCATGTCGAAAGCCCGCGGAAACGGGCTCATCCTGTGTAGCACAGGCCCGTTTTCGCTCTCAAGTCGGCAAAAATTTCGTCTGAATGGGAGAAAATCAGGAGGCGGATGAAGGCGGAGGACCGTCCCGCTTTTCGTCGGGCCCGGCTTCCGCGCCGTCATCCGGCTTTTTGTCGTCCCTGCTTCCGCGCAAAGGGGCATCGGGACCGGCCTCGGCAAGGAACTTGTGCGACAGCGCGTGATAGACCCCTTCCTTGCAGACAAGGCGGGAGGTCGAACGCGCAATCAGCGCGGCCAGCATGAGAGGCACCAGCATGCCGTGATTGTCGGTCATTTCGGCGACGATCACGAAGGCGGTGATGGGCGCCTGAACCACGCCGGCGAAATAGGCGACCATGCCGAGCAGCACAAGCGCGCCGATCGGCGTGTCGGGGAAGAAGTAGCTGAGATTGGACCCGATACCCGCACCCACCGACAGCGACGGCGCGAAGAAGCCGCCCGGCAGCCCGCTGATGGAGGAAAGCGCCGTCGCAAGCAGCTTCAGCGGCGCGAAATACCAGGCCAGCGTTTCGCGGCTGTGCAGCACTTCCCGGGCCTGCTCATACCCCGTCCCGTAGACGCTGCCATGGGTCAGAACACCGCAAAGCGCCACCAGCAGGCCGCACGCCGCAGCGAAGAGAACGGGCCGCGACTTGATAAGCTGCCCGAACCGCCCCCGGAACCCGGCCCCGAACAGGACAAGGACGCGGCTGAAAATGCCGCCCATGAGGCCGCCCACCACACCGCAGATGCCGACGGCCACCCAATCCACCAGATAGGGCAGATGGGCGGAGCTGGATCCGAAATAGGTGTAGTTGCCGAACAGGGCGAGCGAGGTCATGCCGGCGGCCACGATGGCACCGATGATGAGGCCGCTGGTGCGCGACTCGAAGCTTCGGCTCATCTCCTCGATGCCGAACACGATCCCGGCCATCGGCGTGTTGAACGCCGCCGCGATGCCCGCACAGGAGCCGGCCAGAATGAGGCCCGGCTGACGGCGCGGGGAATAACCGCCGATCGCGGCCATGATGGATGCGCCGACCTGGACCGTCGGCCCCTCGCGGCCGATCGAGGCCCCGCAAAGCAGCCCTGCGATGGTCAGAATGCTTTTGCCGATGGCGATTCTGATCGAAACGAGCTTTCGCCTGTCGCGGGGCGCGCGCAAGGCCCGCGCGGCAATCGCCTGCGGGATACCGCTGCCCTGCGAATTCGGAAAATAAGTGTTCGTCGCATAGACGATGGCCGCAAAGCCCAGCGGCGTCAGCAGCAGCACGCCATAGGGAAACTCTTTCTGGAAGCTGTGAAAGAGCGCCTGCGCCTGGTCCGCCGCGAGCGCAAGCCCGACGGCCGCGGCCCCCACGACAAGGCCGCCTATGACGAAGATAACGCGGCGCTGAAGCCGCTGCGAATGAAGGCGCAGCAACCGCCTGCGGCGATGGCGCTTCGGGATCAGCATCTGTCTGCTACCGGATCAGGACGAGGCGGCTACGCCTCGGAAATCGTCATCGGACACCCGCATTCGGAAGGCGAAAGCCGCGCCGGGAAGCGCATAAAGCGCCGCCACCCGTCTTGCCGGGGTTAATGACGCCCCTTATCTATCGGGGTTGTGGGTAGAATCCAAGACACTTGCGGAAAGTTTCTGCCCCCCGCCCCATTACCGTTCCGTCATGCTAGGGTCGGACAAGCTGAATCGGGGGCCATCGCGATTTCCGGACCCGCTGGCGGCAATTCACTCGAAACCAATCCGAAGTACATGACGAACGATCCCTTCGATCTTGGATCCATTCCCGAAGAACAGACGGCACGCTCCACCAGCGCCGCCGCGCGATCCGCCATGCAGGCGAGCGCGCCCTATCTGGACGGATTGAATGCCGAGCAGCGCGACGCCGTGGAGAGCCAGGACGGGCCCGTCCTGGTGCTGGCCGGCGCCGGCACGGGGAAAACCCGCGTTTTGACCACCCGCCTCGCCCATCTGCTGGCCACGCGAAAGGCCTGGCCGAGCCAGATTCTGGCCGTGACCTTCACCAACAAGGCCGCGCGGGAAATGAAGGAGCGTATCGGCCAGCTCATCGGCGGTGTGGTGGAGGGCATGCAATGGCTGGGCACCTTCCATGCGCTCGGTGCGAAGATCCTCCGCCGCCATGCCGAGCTGGCGGGCTTGCGGTCCGATTTCACCATTCTCGATACCGACGACCAGATCCGGCTGATGAAGCAGCTCATCTCGGCGGAAGGCATCGACGAGAAACGCTGGCCCGCCCGCCAGCTTGCCTCACACATAGACGGCTGGAAAAACCGTGGCCTGATGCCCGACAAGGTGCCGGCCGGCGAGGCGCACGCCTTTGCGAACGGCAAGGGCGCCGAACTCTACCGCCAGTATCAGGAACGGCTGAAGGTGCTGAACGCGGCCGATTTCGGCGACCTGCTGCTGGAGGTCCTGCGCATCTTCCAGGAAAACCCGGAAATCCTCGCCGAGTACCAGGATCGCTTCCGCTACATGCTGGTGGACGAGTATCAGGACACCAATGTCGCGCAATATCTCTGGCTCAGGCTGCTCGCGGCGAAACACAAGAATATCTGCTGCGTGGGCGATGACGACCAGTCGATCTATGGCTGGCGCGGCGCGGAAGTGGATAACATCCTTCGCTTTGAAAAGGACTTCCCCGGCGCCAAGGTGATCCGGCTCGAACGCAATTACCGCTCCACGCCCAACATTCTGGGCGCCGCCTCCGGCCTCATCGCCGCGAACGAGGCCCGCCTCGGCAAGACGCTGTGGACGGAAGGCGTCGACGGCGAGGAAGGCGAGAAGATCAAGGTCGCCTCCTACTGGGACGGCGAGGAAGAAGCCCGCGAAGTCGCCGAGGAAATCGAACAGCTTCAGCGGCAGGGCTGCCCGCTGCACGAGATGGCTGTGCTGGTGCGCGCCTCCTTCCAGATGCGCGAATTCGAAGACCGCTTCATCTCGCTTGGGCTTCCCTATCGCGTGGTCGGCGGCCCGCGCTTTTACGAGCGCGCCGAAATACGCGACGCCAATGCCTATCTGCGCCTCATCGCCCAGCCCGACGACGATCTCGCCTTCGAGCGCATCGTCAACAGGCCGGCCCGCGGCATCGGCAAGGTGGCGCTTCAGAC
>CAYSVF010000145.1:0-6502 GCA_964434415.1 uncultured Parvibaculum sp. | reverse complement strand
CGATGAACTTGCCCTGACGCACACCCTCCACGCCGTCGAAGCCGAGCGCGCCGAGTGCGTGCTGGATGGCTTTTCCCTGCGGATCGAGAACGCCGTTCTTGAGCGTGACTTTGATACGGGCCTTCATGCGGTTTTGATACCTTCCGTTGGTCCGGCATCCGCCAGGAAGCGGAAAACCGTCGATCTGTCTGTTTCGTCATGGCCCGGCTCGTCCGGGCCATCCACGCCTTGACGGCGTGACAGGAAGACGTGGATGACCCGCATAAAGCGGGTCATGACGCGACTAACCAAGCGTCACTTCACCAGCGTCGGGCCGCGGCGCTTGGGCTCGTTCTCATAGAGAATGCCGAGGCGGCGCGCGACTTCCTGATAGGCTTCGATAAGGCCGCCCATGTCGCGGCGGAAACGGTCCTTGTCGAGCTTGTCGTTCGATTTGATGTCCCAGAGGCGGCAGCTGTCCGGGCTGATTTCGTCGGCGAGCAGAATGCGCATCATGTCGCCTTCATACTGGCGGCCGAACTCGACCTTGAAGTCCACTAGCCGGATGCCGATGCCGAGGAAGAGGCCGGTCAGGAAGTCGTTGATGCGCAGCGCGAGCGCCATCATGTCGTCGATCTCCTGCGGGCTCGCCCAGCCGAAGGCCGTGATGTGCTCTTCGGAGACCATCGGGTCGTGGAGTTCGTCCGACTTGTAATAGAACTCGATGATGGAGCGGGGGAGCTGCGTGCCTTCCTCGAGGCCGAGGCGCTTTGCGAGCGAACCCGCCGCCACGTTGCGCACCACCACCTCGATCGGAATGATCTCGACTTCGCGGATCAGCTGCTCGCGCATATTGATCGAGCGAATGAAATGGGTGGGGACGCCGATCTCGTTCAGCCGCGTGAAGACGAACTCCGAGATGCGGTTGTTCAGGACGCCCTTGCCCTCGATGACGGCGTGTTTCGTCGCGTCGAAGGCGGTGGTGTCGTCCTTGAAATGCTGGACGAGCGTGCCCGGTTCCGGGCCTTCGTAAAGGACTTTGGCCTTGCCTTCGTAAACGCGTCTGCGCCGGCTCATATTGTTGAATCCATTCGGTTGGCGCCCCGGGGCTTCAAGCCGTGAGGGCGAAATGCGGGGCAGGTCTCTTAAATCCGGGCCGCCCGACCGCGGGAGTTGAGGGCCTGTCGGAATCGCCCTCTCGGCAGGCGCAAATTAGCGCAAGGGCGGGGGCGATACAATGGCGCCTTTCGCGGCTGCGTAAAACCTTATTCCCGGACAAAAAACCTTTGAGAACAATACCTTATATCTGGTGGCAGGCCGCCGGGGTCAAGGGGCGGCCCGGCTTGTCTGGTATCGGCGGACATCCGTGCCTATGTCCAGTAATGTGAGCGGGAAATCTGGCCGGATCGGCCGGTCAGTGGCGCCCGAGAGATGGAGCAGCATCCACATGTCCAATATCGACAAGCGTGGTGAAGCCTATGAGAACAAATTCGCCCATGACGAGGAAACGCGCTTCAAGGCGACGGCCCGGCGCAACAAGCTGCTGGGGCTCTGGGCGGCGGAGCTGATGGATATCACCGGCCCCGAGGCGGAGGCTTATGCGCAGGAGGTGGTGGCTGCCGATTTCGAGGAAGCGGGCGAGGAAGACGTGTTCCGCAAGGTGCGCCGCGACCTGGACGAAAGGGGCGTCGAGCAATCCGACCACCAGATCCGCCGGACCATGGCGGAACTGATGGAAGAGGCAATCCGCCAGATCACGAGCTGAGTTGAAGGTCGCGCATATCGGCCCGGCCTTCGGTTGCGGCCGATATGAGCGTCGAGGCGAAGCTGTGGGCGGCGGTCTCCCGGGCCATTTTCTCGGTGAGGCCTTCAATCGTATTGGCCGGCGTTTCGCGCATGCGATGCATGGCCGTCCATGACACCGCTTCCAGGGCGATGCGGGCGGCGAGCTTGAGGTCGGGCCCCGGCTTGCCGCGCCGTCCGACGATTTTCAGCGCGACGGCCGCCAGATCGTCGCGGAAGTCGCCGCGCATGGCCGCCGCCTGCAGGGCGTCGATTTCCGGTATTTCCTGGGCGAGGCGGTTCATGAGCCAGACGGCGCGGCGGACTTCATGCATCAGGTCGTAGAATTCTCCTCCTATCGCTAGCAGGTCCGCGGCGCCGGGTTTGGCGTCCTTGCCGAGAGCGGCTGCGAGGGAGGGGAGCCTCACGACTTCCGCCCGCCGGGCGGCGACCAGCTTCACCGTTTCCCGCATGGAGGGTGCCTGTAGCGGCAGGGTGAGGCTATCGAGCCGGCGCTCGCAGACGCGCAGAATGGCGAGGTGGAGCAGGGCTTCCTTGCCGGTCACATAGAGATAGAGGGTGCCGACGGAAACGCCCGCCGCTTTCGCGATATCGGCCATCTGGGCACGGCGAAAGCCCAGCTCCGTGAAGCAGTCCACGGCGCCCTCGGCGATCTGTTCCAGACGTTTTTCGCTTTTTTTCCTCATCCCGCTCTCTATCGGAAATCATTGCCTTCCCTTGCAGGGTATAATATATGAATGAATGGTTCATTATAAAAATTGGGAAACGGCCATGCGCGCCTTTCGGATTACCGGTGTTTGCGTCCTGTTCTGCCTGCTGATCGCGCCGGCCTGGGCGGCTGAAGTGGCAGCGGAAGGGGCGGCCAATGTCGCGGCAGCCAATCTCACGGCAGACGGGGGATGGTCCTTCTATGGCGGAGATTCGGGCGGGCAGCGCTATGTCGCGGCGGACGAGATTGCGCCCGACAATGTGTCGAAGCTGACGCTCGCCTGGAAATTCCGGACCGGATCCCTGGAGGGGAAGCCGGAGAAGGTGCTGGCGCGCACGGCTTTCGAGGTCACGCCGATCCTGGCGGCGGGGAGCCTGATTTTCTGCACTCCCTATAATGAGGTGATCGCGCTCGACCCCGCGACCGGCGATGAAAAGTGGCGGTTCGATCCGCATCTGCCGCTGACGCTGCGGCCCGCCAACCAGTATGTCTGCCGGGGTGTGGCCTATTGGAAGGACAGGTCCGCGCCGGAGGGGCAGGCCTGTTCGGAGCGCATTTTCGTTGCGACCAATCATTCGCGCCTGATCGCGCTCGATGCGCATAGCGGCAAGGTGTGCAACGGCTTCGGCTCGCGCATTACGCCCGGCATGGTCGATGCGGGGCCGGACAGGCTTCTGATCTGGCCCGGGGAATTTCAGATCACTTCGCCGCCGGTGACGGTTCGCAACGTGGTGATCGTCGGCTCTTCCATTTCGGACAATGCGCGCACCGATGCGCCGTCCGGCGTGGTGCGCGCTTTCGATGCGCGCAGCGGCGAGCCCATCTGGACGTTCGATCCGCTCGATCCGAACAATCAGGAACCGGGGCTTGCCAAGGTGGGTGCGGCCAATGTCTGGGCACCCATGTCGGTGGACAGGGAGCGTGGCCTCGTCCTCCTGCCGACGAGCAGCGCCAGCCCGGATTTCTATGGCGGCGGCCGGCCGGGCAATAATGCGCTTGCCGATTCAGTCGTCGCGGTGGATGTGGAGTCCGGGCAGGTGGTCTGGTCTTTCCAGACCGTGCATCACGATGTCTGGGATTACGACCTTCCCGCGCAGCCGACGCTTGCCACCATCATGCATGACGGCAAGCCGGAAGATGTGGTCATTCAGGCGACCAAGACCGGCTTTCTCTTCGTGCTCGACCGAGATACGGGCAAGCCTGTTTTCGGCGTCGAGGAGCGCAAGGTACCGCAATCCGACGTGCCGGGCGAGAAGCTGTCGCCGACGCAGCCTTTTCCGGTGAAGCCGCCCGCGCTCATTCCGCAGAAGCTCAAGAAAGGCGGGAGCTGGGGTGTGCTCGCCTTCGACCAGCTATCGTGCAACCGTCGCCTGCAACATTATCGCAGCGAGGGGCTTTTCACGCCGCCTTCGCTTCAGGGCACGATCCTCTATCCCTTCAACGGGGGCGGGGCGAACTGGGGCGGGCTTGCCTTCGATTCGAAGCGCAACATCGCCGTGGTGAACATGAACAGCATGGCGCATGTCGTGACGCTTATTCCGCGCGACAAGGTCAAGGGCGAGAAGGAAACGCATGAGGGCGCGGAGATTTCGCCGCAGACCGGCGCGCCCTATGGTATGCGGCGCGATCTCTTCATGTCGCCGCTGGGACTTCCCTGTACGCCGCCGCCCTGGGGCTATCTCATCGGGGTGAACATGAAGACGGGCGAGATCGCCTGGCGCAAACCGTTCGGCACGGTGCGCGACATGACGCCGCTCGCGTTGCCGCTGGAATGGGGCGTGCCGAGTTTCGGCGGGCCGCTCGTTACCAAAACCGGGCTCATCTTCATCGGCGCAACGATGGACAATTACCTTCGCGCCTATTCGACGGAGACGGGCGACGAAATCTGGAAGGCGCGGCTTCCCGCGGGCGGGCAGGCGACGCCCATGTCCTATACATGGAAGGGGCGGCAATATGTGGTGATCGCGGCGGGCGGCCATGCGCGGGCGGGGACCAAGCTTGGCGACTACATCATGGCCTATGCGCTGCCGGAGAAGGGAAGCGCTGCCAAATAATCGGGAGGTGGCAATGTTTCACGCCGACCCTTACGAGCCCGTCGACCGGCTGAAGCCGGTGGCGGAGAATGTGTGGATCGTGGACGGTCCGGTGATCCGGATGAGTTATCTCTTCGGATCGACTATTCCCTTTCCGACGCGGATGACAATCCTGCGCCTTGCGGATGGCGGGCTTTGGGTGCATTCGCCGACGGAACTGACCAATGCGCTGAAGGCTGAAGTGGAGGCGCTTGGATCGGTGCGCTTTCTGGTGGCGCCCAACAAGATCCATTACTGGTGGGTGGGCGACTGGCAGAAGGCGTTTCCCGATGCGCTTTCGCTTGCCGCACCGCGCGTGGACGAGAAAGCGGGGCCGCATGGCATCAGTTTCGACCGTGTGCTGACGAATGAGGCGGAGCCGGAATGGACGGGCGAGATCGACCAGCTTCTCGTGTCGGGCGGCTATCTGACGGAGGCCGACTTCTTTCACCGCGCCTCGAAGACGCTGATCCTCACCGATCTCATCGAGAATTTCGAAGCCGACAAGGTGGGCGGCTGGTTCGGGCGGCTTGCCATGAAATGGAGCGGGGTGATGCATCCGCACGGGTCCATGCCGAAAGATCTGAGGATGACTTTTTCCGGGCATAAAGACGAGATCAAAAGCGCCGTCGAAACCATGATCGGCTGGGCGCCGGAGCGCATCATTATCGCGCATGGACGCTGGTACGAGACGAATGCGGTGGCGGAGCTGCGCCGGGCCTTCGCATGGACGGGCGTGCGCTAAGTTCTTGCACGAGCGGTGCCGCTGACGCCAAACTCTCCTCACAACAAGAAAAGGGAGGAGAGATAATGGGCGACTACAAGAATGTGAGTGTGGAGCGCGACGGGCCGGTGGCGCTGGTCCGGTTCGACCGCAAGGGCAATCGCAATGCCTTCAATCAGGAAACGATCGTCGAACTGACGGATGTGGCGCGGCGCTTTCAGGACGACCTCGAAGTGCAGGCCGTCGTGCTGACGGGCACGCGGGAGGCCTTTTCCGGCGGGATCGATCTCAAGGAACGCTCCACGCGGGATGAAGACGCGGAGGGCGATCTTGAGCGCCGTCAGGTCTATTACCGCGGGGTGAAGCTCTGCCAGGCTTGGGAAGACATGCCGCAGGTGACGATCGCGGCCATCGAAGGCATGGCGGTGGGCGCGGGCGTTGCGCTGCCGCTGGCGCTCGACTGGCGCGTGATGGGCAAGGACGCCTTTCTCTATGTCCCAGAAGTGAAGATCGGCATCAACCTGCAATGGGGTGCGCTGCCGCGTCTCGTGACGCTGGTGGGTCCCGCGCGCGCCAAGCGCATCTGCATTCTCTGCGAGCGGATGGGCTCGGCCCATGCGCTGGACTGGGGCATCGTCGACGAGGTGGCCGACGACGGCAAGGTGGTGGAGTGCGCGATGGAAATGGCGCGCGAGGCCGCGTCCATGCCGGCACCCGCCGTGCGCATGGTGAAGGAGGCGGTGAACGCCACGGCCAATGCGCTCCACAAGGCGGTGAGCTATGCCGATGCCGACCAGAGCCAGTTGTCGTCGAGCTTCACCTCGGCGAAGTCGGAGAGCGACAAGTTCGTGAAAAAGGCGGGCTGACGAGTTTTTCGCACTGGATTGCCGGATCTTCGTCCGGCAATGACAAACTCTCTAATTGTCATGCCCGGGCGGAGACCCGGGCATCCAGGGCGTTTTGCGAAGGGCTGGATTGCTTCGCTCTTGATGACGATGAGAAAAGAAAAGGCTCAGGCGGGCAGGGCCTTGGCGCGGAGGCGGGTGGCGATCTGCTCCAGCGAGAGTAGATGGTTGCCTTCCTTCACCACGTCATAGACCGTGACGTTCACGGCGCGGAGTGTCTTGCGAGTGATTTCGCGCGTCTCCGGATGCTCGTCGACATCGATGACATTGACGCAGCAGGTGTTCTGGTCGAGCGCGCAGAAGGTGGACA
>CAYSVF010000144.1:0-6526 GCA_964434415.1 uncultured Parvibaculum sp. | reverse complement strand
GTCTTAGAGGCTTGAGCCCATTGGGTTTTCCGAGATTTGACATCTGCAAACACGGGGCGTTTTCTGCTAGAAAGAGGGATCGAAAATACGAGCCCCGGGAGAGTGGCTCAAAAAACGATCAGTCCTTCAGGGAGAGACACGTGATCAAGACAAGATTCACCGAGACGTTCGGCGTCGAAGCGCCGATCGTGCAGGGCGGTATGCAATGGGTCGGTCGCGCGGAACTGGTGGCAGCCGTCGCCAATGCCGGCGCGCTCGGTTTCATCACCGCGCTGACACAGCCCACGCCCGACGATCTGCGCAAGGAGATCGAGAAGTGCAAGTCGCTCACCGACAAGCCCTTCGGCGTGAACCTGACCATCCTGCCGGCGCTGACACCGCCTCCCTATGCGGAATATCGTCAGGCGATCATCGAATCCGGCGTCAAGATCGTGGAAACCGCGGGCTACAAGCCGCAGGAGCATGTGGACCATTTCAAGGAACACGGCATCAAGGTCATCCATAAATGCACCGCCGTCCGTCATGCGCTGTCGGCCGAACGTATGGGCGTCGATGCGATTTCGATCGACGGGTTCGAATGCGCAGGCCATCCCGGCGAAGACGATATTCCGGGCCTGATCCTCATCCCGGCCGCCGCCGACAAGGTGAATATCCCGATGATCGCCTCGGGCGGCTTCGGCGACGCGCGCGGTCTCGTAGCCGCGCTCGCGCTGGGCGCGGAAGGCGTCAATATGGGCACGCGCTTCATGTGCACCAAGGAAAGCGCCATTCACCAGAAGGTGAAGGAACAGATCGTCGCCAATGACGAGCGCCAGACCGACCTCATCTTCCGTACACTGCACAACACGGCCCGCGTGGCGAAGAATGCTGTGAGTCAGGAAGTGGTGGAGATTGAGAAGAAGGGCGGTGCCAAGATCGAGGATATTGCGCATCTCGTCGCCGGCGCGCGTGGGCGCGTCGTCTATGAAGAAGGCGATCCCGATTACGGCATCTGGTCGGCCGGCATGGTGCAAGGGCTCATCCACGATATCCCGTCCTGTCAGGAGCTGGTGTCGCGGATGGTTTCGGAAGCCGAAGACATCATTCGTACCCGCCTCAACCGTATGGCGGGCCTCTCGGGCGCCCAGGCCGCCGAGTAACACGCGGACAATCGAACAAGATGAAGGCGCGTTCCTCGGAACGTGCCTTTTTTGTTTTAGCCGCGATCGCCCTTGCGCCGTCCCGTTGCCGCCAGTCGGGCCGGGGCGAGTATCTCCAGACTCTTGTAGCTGGTCGCCAGAAGGCCGTCCTTTTCGAAACCTGCCAGCGTGCGGTTCACCGTTTTGCGGGACAGACCCGTCATTTCCGACAGCTCGTCCTGCGTGACCGGCAGATGGGGGGAGGGGCTGAACTGCGCGGCGAGCAATCGCAAATGGATGGCGAGGCGTTGTGTCGCCGGGCGCGTATTCGCGACCGCAAGCCTGAAGCCCGCGACCACATGAAAGCTGGAAAGCTCCGCCAGCCTGACCCAGAGGTCGGGCAGTTTTTGCGCAATGGCCTCAAGGCCCCGTTCGGGCAGATAGAGCAGGGTGGTGGGCTCGCGCGCCACGGCGGTCGCAATCCGCCGTCCGCCAAGAAAGCGCCCGGTATAGCCGAAGATATGGCCAGGCCCGATAATACTCACCAGCGCGGGTTCTTCGTTCTCGAGCCCGATATGCATGGCGATGGACCCCGAAAGTGTGCCGTAGAGACCGCTCGCGCTTTCGCCCGCATCGTAAATCCAGTGGCCCGCGCCCGCATGAACCTCCTGCGCCTCGGCAACCAGTGCGGCGCGCAGGTTTTCGGGCTGGCGCGAGAACCAGGGATCGGGAGCCAGAATTTTCGAGATATCGGCCTTTGAAAGGGGCATGCCTGAGAAATGTCCTATTGTTACCTTTGTAACAATAACATTGTTGCGGGCATCTATCATCATGGCAATGGGAAAAGCCGGGAATCCGGCAGGAGCGGCATGAAAGCCGCGGGAGGAAAACATGACGACGAGCGCAACCCTTCAAATGAAGAAGGTCTCGGCTGGCTGCGGGCTGGAAATCCATGGCGTGGACCTCGCCCGCCTCTCCAATAGCGAGATGGAAGACATCCGCCGACTCTATTTCGAGCATGGCGTGATCTTTTTCCGCAACCAGAACATCACGCCGGAGGAGCACATCGCCTTCGCGCAGCGCTGGGGCGAAATCGACATCAATAAATTCTTCCCTGCCAACGGCAAATATCCGGAAATTGCCGAAGTTCGGAAGGAGAAGGAGCAGAAGACCAATATCGGCGGTGGCTGGCACACCGACCACTCCTACGATCAGGCGCCAGCCATGGGCTCCATCCTTGTTGCGCGCGAACTGCCCGAGGAGGGCGGCGATACGCTTTTCGCCAATATGTACGCCGCCTATGACGGGTTGTCCGACGGCATGAAGAAGACGCTGGAGGGACTTCGCGCGGTCCATTCCAACGAAATGGCATTCGGCGCGGCGGGGTTCTACAAGAACTCCGATCAGGCGGGCGGCTTCAAGGGAGAGAGCCTCGTCGGCAGTGCTGTTCATCCGGTCGCGCTGGCGCATCCCGAAACCGGCCGCAAGGCGCTTTACGTCAATCCGGCCTTCACCATGCATTTCGAGGGCTGGACGCGCGAGGAGAGCGAAGGGCTGCTGGCTTACCTCTACCGCCATGCGACGCGGCCCGAATATACATGCCGCTTCGAATGGGAACCCGGTTCCATCGCCTTCTGGGACAATCGCTGCACCTGGCATTACGCGGTGAACGATTATCACGGCGAAAAGCGTTTGATGCACCGCATCACGATCGGCGGCTGCGCGCTTAACTGATTTCTTTCGCCTCTGCCCGCGGCATGGCAAACTCAGTCCGAAGCGCGAATATGCGCAATGGGACAGGGAGGAAGCCATGTCGCAACAGGCGGAGCTGACGAGTCGGATCGTTGTTCGTCCGAACCCGGATGGATTTGGTGCCGAGATCACAGGCGTCGATCTGCGCCGGCCACTTGACGCCGAAACCATCCGCGACATTCGCGAAGCCTGGCTGCAACATGCCGTGGTCTGGTTCCCCGGCCAGCCGCTGAGCCTCGAAGAGCTGGAACGCTTCACGCTCTATATGGGCGACTGGGGCAAGACCGACTTCATCGAGCCGGTAAAGGGGCATCCCAATATTCTGGAACTGCTGCGCGAAGCGGATGAGACGTCGTCCAATTTCGGCGCGGGTTGGCATTCCGACTATTCGTTCCAGGTCACACCGCCGGCGGGCACCATTCTCCTGTCGCGCGAAGTGCCGCCCAAGGGAGGGCGAACTTTCTTCGCCGATTGCCGCCGTGCCTATGACAGCCTCGACGAGGATATGAAAGAGCGTATCGCCGGACTGATGGGTATACACAGCGCGGAGCTGCCTTACTCGAAGCATGGCTTCTATGCCAATGAGAAGGAAAAGCGTAGCCTGAAGATCGTACCCTCTGACGAAGCGATGGAGCGCCAGCTCCACCCCGTCGTGCGCACGCATCCCGAAACCGGCCGTAAATCGCTCTTCGTCAATCCGGTCTACACGGTCGGCCTCGACGCGCTGCCGGAAGAAGAGGGAAAGAAGCTCCTGGGAACGCTATGCGCGCGCTGCATTCAGGAAGAGTTCCTCTACCGTCACGACTGGGAATCCGACATGGTGCTCATGTGGGATAATCGCTGCGTACAGCATTTCGCCGAAGGCGGCTATGACGGCTATCGGCGCCTGATGTATCGCACAACCTTCGCGGGCGACCGCCCGGTCTAGGCGGGGCGGGCGTCTAGCGTCCCAGCACGAGCAGAAGCAGGCCGCCAACCACCAGCACGATACCGATGAATTCGAGCCGCGACGTCTTCTCGCGAAAGACGATGTGCGAGGTGATGAAAGTGAAGACGAGTTCGATCTGGCCGAGCGCGCGGACGTAAGCCGCGTTTTGCAGCGTCATGGCGCTGAACCAGCCGATGGAGCCGAGCGCACCGACAAGACCGACGGCGGCGCTTTGCGGCCAGAGGCGGAAAGCGGCCTTGAGATCGTTCCTTCGGTAAATCCAGAGCCAGACCGTCATCGTGGCCGTCTGAATGGCCAGGACAACGAAAAGCATGAAGGCCGCCGGCAGCACGAAGCCCTCAAGCCCGAGCGACAGCGCGCCCGCGCGATAGGAAACCGCCGATATGCCGTATAGCGCGCCTGAGGCGATCCCCATCAGCGCAGGTTTCTCCCCCAGCGAACGCCAGAAACGCCCGAGTGGAAGATCGCTTTTGGCCATGGAGATCATCAGTACGCCAAACAGGCTCACCAGAATGGCAAGCGAGGCGCCGACCGTCAGGTGGTCGCCCAGCACCACGATGCCGAAAATCGCCGTCTGCACGGTCTCGGTTTTGGAATAGGCGGTGCCCACGGCGAAATTGCGATAGGCGAAAAGGGCGACCAGCAGAACGGTCGCCACGATTTGCGCGAGGCCGCCGACAACCGCATAGGCCATCGTTGCCATATTGGGCGTAGGCAGAGGTGCGCCTGTGAACCACAGAATGCCCGCCAGATAGAGCGCGGCCACCGGCAGCCCGAACGAAAAACGCACATAGGTCGCGCCATAGGCGGACATGGCGCTGGACAACTGCTTTTGCAGCGTCGAGCGCATGTTCTGCAGAAAGGCGGCGGCGATTGTGATCGGGATCCAGAGCGGCATGATCCCGATCTCTTACATCAGTGGTGAGCTTTTGTCCCGGCTCACCCGCTCAATCCGAAACGGCGCCATAGACGAGCTGCTGGAATTGAGGCCGGAGCGGATAGGCGCGGCTCGGCATGAGCTGTGTCATCAGAATGGCGATCAGGTTTTCCGCAGGGTCGATCCAGAAATAAGTGGAAGCCGCCCCGCCCCAGCTATAGATGCCGGGCGAGCCTGTCGTCTGTGCGGCGGCCTGATCCAGCAGCACCGAAAAGCCGAGGCCGAACCCCTGTCCGTCCACACCCGTTTCGGAGAAGGCGGAATTGTCCATGTCCTTCATCGTCTTGCCGTCGGGCAGGTTGTTTATCGTCATGAGGTCGAGAGTCTTGCGGCTGACGAGCCGCGTGCCGTCGAGCTCGCCGCCATTAAGCACCATCTGGCAGAAGCGGAAATAGTCCATCTGCGTGGAGACGAGCCCGCCGCCGCCGGACAGGAAGGAATTGGGCTGCACATAGGAACTTGTCTCGTCCCCCATGTCGCAGACGCGGACCTCCCGCGTTTTCGGATCCTTCTCGTAATTGGTGGCGAGGCGATGCGCTTTTTCTACCGGTACGCTGAAGCCCGTATCGTCCATGCCGAGCGGCACGAAGATGCGCGAGGCGAGAAACTGGTCGAGCGACTGTCCCGACAGGACTTCGATGAGATAGCCGCAGACATCGGTCGAAACGGAATAGTTCCAGTGTTCGCCGGGCGAAAAGAGCAGCGGGATTTCCGCGAGCCGTTCCACCATCGTTTTCAGCGTGAGCCCCTTCGTGCGTGCGCCGCCGATACCCGCCTCGCGGTACATGGAATCGACCGGATGGGCATACATGAAGTCGTAGGTGAGGCCGGACGTGTGGGTGAGGAGATCGCGGATCGTCATCTCCCGCGCACACGGTTTGGTCTCGTAGCTTTCGGGCGTGCCGCCATCCCAGACCCGCAAATCCTTGAATTCGGGTATATAGCGCGACACTTCATGGTTGAGCTGAAAGCGGCCCTCCTCATAGAGCATCATCAGCGCGAGCGAGGTGATCGGCTTGGTCATGGAATAGATGCGGAAGATCGTATCCTTTTCGAGCGGCAACCCGCGCGCGGTGTCGCGCATGCCGACGGTTTCGAAATGGGCGATCCGGCCGTCCCTCGCGATGAGGGTGGAAACGCCTGCGAGCTTCCCGCGATCCACATATGAGCCGAAGAAATTCGGGATGGCGGCAAGCCGGTCCCCATCAAGGCCGACATCGACGGGCCGCGCCATGAGCTGCTGCAAGATATTCATTGGGTTTCCTCCCCCGGTTCGATCTTCTTAGTCCTGCATGTGCGGCGACATGAGCGCCCGCAACAATTCTTCCGCGTTCCGGCCACGCCCTCCGACCTGACCGGCATCGTCCCCCGTCAGCACCACGGCCTCCCAGCCGCAGGCCGCCTTGCGTAGCCGCCAATACGGACGCATCTCGCCGCAGCGCGTGAGATACGGCACCGGCTCGTCATTTTCATTTTTCCGGAACGAAAGATCGAATGGGCTGGCCTCGGCTGCATCCATCAGGCGGCGCTTGTCGTGTTCGGTGATGAGATCGCCCGGAAATCTGACGACTTCGCCCATGGGATTACCCGACCTGTCTGAAGCAATCGACGATATCGGCAATCCATTGGCGCGGTCCAAGTTTCTGCTCGCCCGGGGTCTTGCCGTTGCGCACAACCACCATGTCGAGCTCCGGTACGACGACCGTATATTGCCCTTCATAACCATTGGCCGAGAAACTTCCCGGTCCCGCCATGTCCAGCCACCAATGC
>CAYSVF010000143.1:0-6556 GCA_964434415.1 uncultured Parvibaculum sp. | reverse complement strand
TTCCCTGGCCGGACATTAAAGATGTCGCCATCCATGACAGCTTCGTGCGCAACATCCGCAATGCGGAACTGCGCATCACCTTGTCGCGCGCCGTGGCGGAAGCGGCCGTGCCGCCGGAAAATGGTCAGGCCGTGTGGCGGCAATATATGTACAAATGCTGGCGGCAGGTCGACAGCAATGGCGTGCATGTGAAGCTCAACATTCTGAACCTCTCACCCGAAATGGTCGCCAGGGCGATCGAGCGGTTTCACAGCATCGACATCCCCACACCGCCGGAAAAGCCGGGTATGGGCATCTGAGCCAAAGCTCAGTTCCGCGAAAAGACGCCGATCAACTCCACATGAGCGGACCAGAGAAACTGGTCCACCGGCGTCACCGACACCAGCCGGTAGCCGCCATCCAGCAGCATGCGCGCATCGCGGGCGAAACTCGCCGGACTGCATGACACGAAGGCGATACGCGGCACGCGCGATTTCGCCAGTTCGGCGGCCTGTGCCTGAGCGCCCGCGCGAGGCGGGTCCAGCACCACCGCGTCATATCTGTCGAGTTCGCTCGCCAGCAGTGGGCGGCGGAAAAGATCGCGCCGTTCCGTGGTGAGCGGCTTGAGTTTGAGCCCCGGCCCCTGATCGCGCACCGCGCGTTCCAGCCGCTTCAGCGCTTCCGCGTCGTTTTCCACGGCGTGGACGGCGGCTTTCTCCGCCAGCAATGCCGCAAATGTGCCGGCGCCCGCGAAGAGATCGACGACATGGCGCGCCTCGCCGACCGTCTCTGCGACACGTGCCGAGAGTGCCGCCTCGCCATCTTCCGTCGCCTGAAGAAAGCCGCCCGGCGGTAACGAGATATCGAGCTTTCCAAGCCGGATCATGGGCGGGCGGCGTTCCGCGACGATCTCGCCTTCCCAGCTCAGCCGGGCAAGGTCCATCGCGTCCGCGCCTTGTGCGAGCTTTGCGCGCAGGCCGCTATCCTCGGCATCGTCCAGCGTCTTCGCCCCTGTCACCGCGACATCGAGCCCGCTTCGCGTCGCCGTGACGGCGATGGCCGCGCGTCCCTTGCGCGACAGGCCGGGCGCGACCAAGGCGGAAAGACTGCCCAATGCGTCTTCGATTTCGGGCACGACAAGCGGGCATTCCTCGACACCCACGATGTTGTGCGTTCCGCGCGCATAGTAGCCCAACGTCACGGCCTTCTTCGTTCGCGTGGCCGCGAAGGTCGCGCGACGGCGGCTGCGCGGCTGCGCCCCGACAAGCGGCTCGATATCGGTTTCGATCCCGCGATGGGCAAGCGCCGTCTCCACGAGACCGCGTTTCCAGCCGCGATAGCTCTCGGCATCCAGATGCTGAATCGAACAGCCCCCGCAACGGCCGAAATGGCGGCAGGCCGGTTTCACGCGATGCGGCGACGGCGTAACGATCCGCTTCATGGCGGCCCGGTCGGCCTCCTGCGGTTCCAACTCGACCGTTTCGCCAGGCAGCGCATAGGCGACATAGAGCGGACCGGTGTCGGTTTGCGCGATGCCATCGCCCTGCGCGCCCAGAATATCTATGTCGACGGTCAGCTCGTTCATGTTTTCCTGTCTTGGTTTCCCGGCTTTCGGGCGGCGATCAGAAATTCCCGGTTGCCGTCTCCGCCCTCGATGGGGCTTGGCGTCACGCCTTCGACCGTCCAGCCTGACAGGGAGGACAGCCATTCGGCGATATCTGCGCAGACTGCTTCATGCAGCCCCTCCTCCTTCACCACGCCGCCCTTGCCGAGCCTTCCCTTGCCGACCTCGAATTGCGGTTTGATGAGCGCCAGAAGATCGGTCCCGACGGGTGCCAGGTCGAGTGTCGCAGGCAGTGCCTTTTTCAGGCTGATGAAACTCAGATCGCAGACGATGAGATCGAACGGCTCGGTTACACTCGTCGCGTCGACATCTTTCGCGTTGAGCCCTTCGATCGCGGCGACGCGCGGATCGTTGTGCAAGCTCTCGTCGAGCTGGCCGTGCCCGACATCGATCGCGATCACATGAGCCGCACCGCGTTCGAGCAGCACTTGCGTAAAGCCGCCCGTCGAGGCGCCGAGATCGAGGGCGTTCCGGCCTTCCACCTCGACACCGAAATGATCGAGCCCGTGCACGAGTTTCAGCGCCGCGCGCGAGACGTAAGGATGTTCGAGGCCGCTCAGTTCGATCTCGTCCGACGGCGCCGCCTGCGCGGCGGGCTTCACAACCTTATGTCCGTTCACCGACACATGCCCTGCCCTGATCGCGCCTTGCGCGCGGGCTCGGCTCGGTGCAAGGCCCCGCTCGACCAGCGCCTGATCGAGGCGGCATTTGTCGGTCTGCATGGGGAAATCAGGCGCGGCCGGGTGCGAGCGCGGCGTCGGACAGTTCGCGCGCCTTCGCCTCGAGCCCCAGCGCGGCAAGTGCCGTTTCGACGATCTGCGGCGCATTGAGCCGCGCCAGATCGTACATTTTTTCGGGCTTGTCCTGATC
The DNA here is from genome assembly GCA_964434415.1 of uncultured Parvibaculum sp. Taxonomy (GTDB): domain Bacteria; phylum Pseudomonadota; class Alphaproteobacteria; order Parvibaculales; family Parvibaculaceae; genus Parvibaculum. The sequence goes on along the minus strand of CAYSVF010000143.1, from coordinate 4,083 downwards.
GATGAAAATGTCGGGCAACGTCATGGGGCGCACCTTGAGCCCGCCATCGAGAAGCCCCGCGCGTGCCATGAAATCGAGCACATGGCTGCCGAACCCGCCGACCGAGCCTTCCTCGATGGTGATGAGCACTTCATGCTCGCGCGCCAGACGGGCAATCAGTTCCTCGTCCAGCGGCTTGGCGAAACGCGCATCCGCCACGGTCGCGGAAAGGCCCAGCGCGCCGAGCTGTTCGGCGGCCTTCAGCGCCTCCTGCAATCGCGTCCCGAGCGAGAGGATGGCGATCTTGCTGCCTTCGCGAACGATGCGGCCCTTGCCGATTTCGAGCGGGATACCGCGTTCGGGCATTTCGACGCCCACACCCTCGCCGCGCGGATAACGGAAGGCGGAGGGCCGGTCGTCGATCGCCACGGCGGTCGCCACCATATGTTTCAGTTCCGCCTCGTCGGCCGCCGCCATGACGACGAAGTCCGGCAGGCAGGTGAGATAGGTCACGTCGAAGGAACCCGCATGGGTAGCCCCGTCCGCGCCGACAAGTCCCGCCCGGTCGATGGCGAAGCGCACCGGCAGGTTCTGGATCGCGACGTCATGCACGACCTGGTCATAACCGCGCTGGAGAAAAGTCGAATAGATGGTCGCAAACGGCTTGTAGCCTTCGGTGGCAAGCCCGGCCGCGAAGGTCACGGCATGCTGCTCGGCAATGCCGACATCGAAGGTGCGTTCGGGAAAGGCCTTGCCGAAAAGATCGAGCCCGGTGCCCGACGGCATGGCGCCGGTAATCGCGACGATCTTGTCGTCGCGCTCGGCTTCCTGAATGAGAGATTGCGCAAAAACCTTCGTGTAGGAAGGCGCATTGGCAGGCGTCTTGGACTGCGCGCCGGTGATGACGTCGAACTTGGAGACGCCGTGATACTTGTCCTCGGCGGCCTCGGCGGGCGCATAGCCCTTGCCCTTCTGCGTCACGCAATGAACGAGGATCGGTCCCTCGCCCGCGTCGCGCACATTTTTCAGCACCGGGAGCAGATGTTCCAGATTATGGCCGTCGATGGGGCCGACATAATACATGCCGAGTTCCTCGAACAGCGTGCCTCCGGTCGCCATGCCGCGGGCGAATTCCTCGGCGCGGCGCGCGCGCTCCTCGAAGCTTTTGGGCAGCAGGCGCGCCAGCTCCTTGGCGATATGGCGCACCGAGCGGTAGGTGCCGCCCGACAGGAGCCGTGCCAGATAGGCGCTCATCGCGCCCACGGGCGGCGCGATGGACATGTCGTTGTCATTCAGGATGATGATCAGCCGGCTGTCCATGGAGCCGGCATTGTTCATCGCCTCATAGGCCATGCCCGCACTCATCGCGCCGTCGCCGATCACCGAGATCACATTATTGGTGCCGCCGGACAGGTCGCGCGCCACCGCCATGCCAAGCCCCGCCGAAATGGAGGTGGAGCTGTGCGCCGCGCCGAAGGGGTCGTATTCGCTTTCCGAACGCTTGGTGAAGCCGGAGAGGCCCCCTCCCTGGCGCAAGGTGCGGATACGGTCGCGTCGTCCGGTCAGGATCTTGTGCGGATAGCACTGATGGCCGACATCCCAGATCAGCCGGTCGTCGGGCGTGTTGAACACATAGTGAAGCGCCACAGTCAGCTCCACCACGCCGAGCCCCGCGCCCAGATGGCCGCCTGTCTGCGACACGGCATCGATCGTTTCCGCCCTCAGCTCGTCGGCGAGCTGACGCAGGTCGGATTCGTCGAATCGGCGCAGGTCGGCGGGCGTTTTCACCCGGTCGAGCAAGGGAGTGTCAGGCTTAGTGCTCAATACAAACCTCGGCAAATGTGCCGGCCGGACCGAAAAGCGATGAAATCCGGCGGAAAACGGCGCGCCAGCTTACGGCGGCGGCCTAGTTGCGGCGGTTTATAACGAAAACAGCCGCCTCCCGCAAAAGGTCGGCTTTTTGGTCGAACAAATCAAGATGGCGGACCGCCTGTTCGGCCAGCATGCCGGCCTGGGCCCGGGCCCTTTCGAGACCCAGAATGGAGACGAAAGTGGCCTTTCCCGCCGCTTCGTCCTTGCCCGGTGTCTTGCCGAGATCGGCCGAACTCCCCTCCACATCGAGAAGATCGTCCGCAATCTGGAACGCCAGTCCCATATCGTGTGCGTAGGCGTGAAGGGCATGCAGCGCGGCGGGCGAGGCATGGCCCAGCACACCGCCCGCCTCGCAGGAAAAGGCGATTAGCGCGCCCGTCTTCAACTGCTGAAGCCGCGTGATGGCGTTCATCTCCAGAGGCTGGCCCTCGCTGCCCAGATCGATCATCTGGCCGCCCACCATCCCGTGGCCGCCAATCGCCCGGGCGAGACGCCGGGTCAGCTCGCAACGCACCCGGGCATCCTCATGCGTCGCTTCGTCGGCAATCAGCTCGAAAGCGAGCGATTGCAGTGCATCGCCCGCCAGCACCGCCGTCGCTTCGTCGAAGGCCTTGTGGACGGTCGGCTTGCCCCGGCGCAGATCGTCGTCGTCCATGCAGGGCAGATCGTCATGAACCAGCGAATAGGTATGGATGCATTCCACCGCCACGCCGGTGCGCAGGGCCGCTTCCTCGTGCACATCGAAGAGTTTTGCACTCTCCTTCACCAGGAAGGGGCGGAAGCGCTTGCCACCCGCCATCAGGGCATAGCGCATCGCCTCGAAGACGCGGGCCTCCGGGCCTTCCGGCGCGGGGACCAGACGGTCCAGCGCATCGGCAACCTCCAGCGCACACCCCTCCATGGCACTGTCGACGGCCCTAACCTCACGGGGTTGGTCTGCCATGCGGGAAAGGCCTTCCTACTCGACGTCCAGCGGTTCGGCCCCACTGGGCTCACCGCTTTCGGAAAGGCGAATTTTTTCCACCTTGGCTTCGGCCGCCTTCAGCCGCGCCTCGCAATGAGCCTTCAGCGCATTGCCGCGCTCATAGAGTTCGATGGATCTTTCGAGTTCCACATCGCCCGATTCGAGCGCGGAGACGATCTTCTCCAGCTGCGCCAGCGCTTCCTCGAAGCTCAGTTTTTCGATCTCTTTCTGAACGTCGGATTTCGCGGCGGCCATGGATTCGGTCCTTCTGTCGGGCAGTATCGATGCTTTGTCGTTTCGGGCGCGACCTGCGCCTTACATGGTCAGCATCAGCGCGCGCACATGGGCCCGCGCCGAAGATGCCAGTGCCCCCAAGTCATACCCCCCCTCAAGAGCCGACACAATTCGGCCCTCGCAGACTTCGTCGGCATAGCGGACCAGCTCGGCGGTCGCGAAGGCGAAATCATCCTCGGTGAGGTTCATATTAGCCAGCGGATCGGCTGCATGGGCATCGAATCCGGCCGAAATCATGATGAAACCGGGCTGGAACGAACGAAGTGCCGGCATGACCTCTTCCACGAAACTCTCCCGGAAGGCGCTGGAGCCGGTGCCCGGCGGCTGGCAGGCATTGAGAATGTTGCCGAGCCCCCGCTCGCTCGCCCGGCCCGTGCCGGGATAGAGCGGCCATTGATGGGTCGAGGCATAGAAGAGCGACGGGTCGGTCTCGAAGGCGGCCTGCGTGCCATTGCCGTGATGGACATCGAAATCGATGACCGCCACCCGCTCGATCCCGTGGACCGCGCGGGCATGCATGGCGCCGACGGCGATATTGTTGAACAGGCAAAAGCCCATGGAGGTGCCCGGCTCGGCGTGATGTCCGGGCGGGCGCACGGCGCAGAAAGCGTTTCTCGCCCGTTTCGCCATCACCTCGTCCACCGCATAGACGACCGCGCCCGCGGCCCGCAGCGCCGCCTCATAGGAACCAGGCGACAGGAAGGTGTCGGCATCGACGCGCCGATAGCCTTCCGTCGGCACGCCACCCTCCACGATCTCGATGAGTTCCGGTGTATGAACGCGGGCAATCTGCTCATGGGTGGCGCGCGGCGCCTCCACCCGCTGCAGCATCATGAACTCCTCGGCTTCCAGCGCGCCCAGCACGGCACGCAGCCTGTCCACGCATTCGGGATGCCCGTCGGGGGTTTCATGCTCCAGACAAGCCCTGTGGGAAACGAGAAGTGTGTCCATCTTCAGCTTTGCCGATACCAGTC
>CAYSVF010000142.1:0-6603 GCA_964434415.1 uncultured Parvibaculum sp. | reverse complement strand
ATCCCGGTGTCGGCGGGCGTTTTGCCGTGCTCACCAATGTCGGCCTTACGCCGGCATATCTTTTCGGGCTCGATGTCGAAGCGATCCGCGAGGGGGCTTCCTCGGTGCTGAAGCCGATCCTCGACGGCGCCGCCGCCGGAGAGGTCGCGCCCGCGCTGGGCGCCGCTCTGTCGCTCGCCTTCGCGGAAGAAAAACGCGCCAATATGAGCGTCTTCCTCGCCTATGCCGACCGGATGGAACGCTTTCTCGCCTGGCATGTGCAGCTCTGGGCGGAGAGCCTCGGTAAACAGGGCAAGGGAACGACGCCGATTCGCGCGCTGGGGCCTGTGGACCAGCACAGCCAGTTGCAGCTTTGGCTGGGCGGCCCGAAAGACAAGCTTTTCAATGTCTTCACGACGGATACCAAGGGCGCGGGCCCTGCAATTGCGCCGGAGATTGCGAAGGGCACGGCCTTTGAGGCATTGTCCGGGCACACGGTCGGCGACCTCGTGGATGCTGAGCAGCGTGCAACTTTTGACACGCTGGTGAATAACGGCCTGCCTGTGCGCGGGTTTCATGTGCCTGTGCTCGATGAAAGGGCGCTTGGCGCGCTTCTCATGCACTTCATGCTGGAAACCATGATCGCCGGACACATGATGGGTATCGACACTTTCGATCAGCCCGCTGTGGAAGAAGGCAAGATTCTCGCCCGGACTTATCTGGCGGAGGGAAAGGGATAATCCGCGCATGACGCGCATTCGCCGCCTGAGTGAAGGAACGATCAACCGCATTGCCGCGGGTGAAGTGGTCGAGCGTCCGGCAAGCGCCGTGAAGGAGCTTGTCGAGAATGCGATCGACGCCGGCGCGCGCCATGTGGACATCGTCATCCAGGGCGGCGGGCGCGATCTCATTCGTATTACCGACGATGGCTGCGGCATGGATGCTCAGGAGCTGGAGCTGGCCGTCGAGCGCCACGCGACCTCCAAGCTCGCCATCGATGAAGCGGGCCGAGAAGACCTGATGCGTATCGCAACGCTGGGCTTCCGCGGCGAGGCACTGCCCTCCATCGGCGCGGTGGCCCGGCTTTCCATCGTCAGCCGGGTGCAGGGCGCGGAAAATGCGCATCGCATTGCCGTGGAAGGCGGACGCAAATCGGCGGTGGAGCCTACTGCCGGACCGCCCGGCACACGGATCGAAGTGCGCGATCTTTTCTATGCGACGCCCGCCCGGCTCAAATTCATGAAGAGCGAGCGCGCAGAAACCATGGCCGTCTCCGATACGGTGAAACGGCTTGCGATGGCGCATCCTGAAGTCGGCTTCACGCTGACGAGCGAAAGTCGAAACATGCTGCGTGTGGAGCCGGAACTGCCGGGTGAGGGCGGCCGGCTTTCGCGGCTGTCGGCCATCATGGGGCGCGACTTCTCGTCCAATGCGCTGCCCATCGATGCAACGCGCGAGGAGGTCCGTCTGACGGGCTTTGCGGGGCTTCCGACCTACAATCGCGGCAATGCGCAACTCCAGTATCTATTCGTCAATGGCCGCCCCGTGCGCGACAAGCTGGTGATCGGCGCGGTGCGTGGCGCTTATGCCGACTTCCTGGCGCGCGACCGGCACCCTGTCGTCGCCCTCTTCGTCGACATCGATCCCTCACAACTCGACGTGAATGTGCATCCGGCAAAGACCGAAGTGCGCTTTCGCGATGCGGGGCTTGTGCGCGGGCTCATTGTCGGTGCGCTCAAATATGCGCTGAACGAGGCGGGGCATCGGGCATCGACGACGGTGGCCGGCGATGCGCTCTCCGCATTGCGTCCCGGCGCAGCGCCGGCGCATACCGCTTATGCCCATGCCGCCGGTGAGGTGCGTTCCTCAGGCTTTGCCGAACCAGCGCTTTCTCCCGCATCCGACTGGCAGGGGAGCTTTGCCAATCTTTCCGGCCCCTCGGCGCGCATCTCCGAAACGCCGGAAATGCCTGTACCGCAAGGCCCGGATGAAAATCTTTCCGAAGGGGTGGCGCAGGAATATGCGCTGGGCGTCGCGCGCGGCCAGCTGCACGAAACCTATGTCATCGCGCAGACGGCGGACGGTATCGTCATCGTGGACCAGCACGCAGCCCATGAACGACTCGTCTATGAGCGCATGAAGAGGGCAATGGCCGAACGCGGTATTCCGCGCCAGATGCTGCTCATTCCCGAAGTCGTGGAACTTGAAGAAGCCGAGGCGGAGCGCCTGACCGCACGGAGCGAAGAACTCGCCGAACTCGGCTTCGTGCTGGAAGGTTTTGGCGGCGGCGCGGTGGTGGTGCGCGAAGTGCCCGCGCTTTTCGGCAAGCTCGATGTGGCGGGGCTCGTGCGCGATCTCGCCGACGACCTCACCGAGATGGAAGAGGCCCTGACACTGAAGGAAAAGCTCGAAGACGTGTGTGGCACCATCGCCTGTCACGGTTCGGTGCGCGCAGGCCGCCGGCTGACGGCGGAGGAAATGAACGCGCTTTTGCGCGAGATGGAGGCGACGCCCCATTCCGGCCAGTGCAATCACGGTCGTCCCACCTATGTGGAACTGAAGCTCGCCGATATCGAGAAGTTGTTCGGGCGGCGCTGATCAGGCCTTTTCGGCCAGCAGGTCTTCCAGAAATGCGGTCAGATCATCCGTCACGTGATGGATGTGACCGTCCTCAGCGCCTTCGGCAGAAAGTTTCTGGTGCCGCGGGGCGGCTTCGCCGGGATGCGGCGGCTTCACCCAGACCGTGGTCATACCCAACTCATGCGGCACGATGAGATTGCGCGCAATGTCCTCGAACATGGCCGCGCGGGTGGGTTCCACATTGCTCGCCTCGATGAAGCGCTCATAGGCGGCCCGGCGCGGCTTCGGTTCGTAGCGCGTGGTGGCGATATCGAACATCGCGTCGAAATGATGGTCGATGCCGAGTTGCTTCGCGACATTCTCCGCATGGGTGAGCGAGCCATTGGTGAAGATCACTTTCCGGCCCGGCAGCCGCGCTATTGCCTCGCCAAGCAGCAGGTTCGCCGGTACGCCGGAGACATCGATATCGTGCACGTAGTCGAGAAAGTCGCCCGGTTTCATGCCGTGGACGCTCATCAGCCCTGAAAGTGTCGTTCCGTGCTCGACGTAATAGTGCTTCTGGACGCGGCGCGCTTCCTCCTCATCAAGCTTGAGATAATTCATGATGAAGTCGCACATCCGCCGGTCGACTTGCGAGAAGAGGTCGCAGGCGGGCGGATAGAGCGTGTTGTCGAGATCGAAAACCCAATGCTCCACATGGTTAAACGAACCTTGCGGGAGAGGCGTCGCGCTTTCTTCTTCGGGCGTCCTGTTTTCCATGCCCCATATGTGGCCCGCTCCGGCGCCGCTGACAAGCGCCGGATTAATCAGACGTTAAGCCGGGGGCCGCAAGCTTGCCGGGTGAGGTCCCGGTTGGCAGTATCGGAGTATTGAGGTGGGTCTTTTAGCGAACCTTTTTCGGCGGCGACGCCTGCCGAGCAAGATGGGCTATCAGGACGCGCGCGAGGCTCTCGAAAGCCGCAATCGCGAGGTGAAGCGCGAACTTGCCGCGCGCGAAGATGCCCCGCCCGAAACGCTTTATTATCTCGCCTGCGATGATGACAGCGAAGTACGTCAGCGCGTGGCCGCCAATCCGTCGACCCCCATCCATGCCGATGAGCTGCTGCAAACCGATACCGATGACGATGTGCGCGTGGAGCTGGCGCGCAAGTTCGGCCGCCTGCTGCCCGATATGGACGATGCGGAACGGCTGAACCTGCGGGAGCGCGTGCTGCGTCTGATCGAACGGCTCGCCGCCGATGAAGTGCCCCGCGTGCGCGCCATGCTGGCCGAGGAGGTCAAATCCTGTCCTCTCATCCCCAAGCGCCTGGCGCTTCAGCTTGCCCGCGACACGGAAATCGCGGTGGCGGCGCCTATCCTCCAGTATTCTCCGCTTCTGTCGGATGAGGATCTTGTCGAACTCATCGCGACCGCGCGCGTCGAAGGTGCGATCGAAGCCATGGCAAAACGGGCGCATGTAAGCCCCGCCGTCTCGGAAGCCGTTATTGCCACGCTCGACATTGCCGCCATCGGCCAGTTGTTGGCGAACGACAATGCGCAGATCCGGGAAGATACATTGCAGCAGGTCATTGCCCAGGCAGCGGATATCCAGAGCTGGCACAAGCCGCTTGCCATGCGCCCGGGCCTGTCCCTGCGGGCGATGAAGCGCATATCGAGTTTCGTTTCCCGCTCCCTTCTCGAAACGCTAGCCAATCGCCATGGCCTCGATGAGGAGACGCGCGACCTGCTGAAGAGCCGCTTGCAGGACAGGCTGGAAGGCCCCGCGAAAGAAGAAGCGCCCGCCGGTCCGCTCGCCGCGATAAGGAGAGCGCATGACGAAGGAAGGCTGGGCGATGACGAGGTGATGGAGGCGGCGACGCTTCAGCAGCGTGACGGGGTGGCGCTGGCGCTGTCCTATCTTTCGGGCGCGCCCTTGGAGCGTGTCGATACGGTGCTGAAATCGAAAAGCGGCCGTGCCGTCACGGCGCTATGCTGGCGCGCAGGCCTCTCCATGCGCACAGCGCTGGAGGTGGAGCGTCACATCGCCCTGGTGGAGAAGGCGCATCTCCTTCTGCCTCGCGCGGGTACGGACTTTCCGCTCGACGAGGAAGAGATGCGCTGGCATCTCGACTATTTCGATATCGAGGCGTGAGTACCCGATACGGCGCCGTTCCTAGTCGAACTCGAATTTCAGCAACGGCTTGCCGTCCGGGTCGAGCTCGATGAACTGGCGGCTGTCGAAGCCTCGCGCCGCGCAATCGGAACGTCCCTTGATGTCGAAGCGCGTCGGCTTGGTGCAGAACGTCTTTTTGCCTGCCCATGTCACGCGGGCGCCATCCTTGCGCACCGCGACGCCGCGTTCGTCCACCGCTTCGCCATAGACGTAATAGGGGCTGTCGCCAAGCGGGCCCTTGATCGCCTTGCGGCACTCGTTCGGCGCAATGCGGATCCATCCGCTCGACATGGGGATGCTCTTCTCTTTCTTGTCGGTGCTTTCATAAGCCACCGCCGACCAGATGAGATATTTCGTCTCGTTGCACAGATCGAGCCCCGCCTTGGCCTGGCGTGTCTCTGCGCTTGAAATGAGCTTGTCCAGAAGGCTGTCCGTGATGGTACCGCTACCTGAAAGCCCGGCTTGCTTTTCGAAGGTGCGAACGGCCCTGGTCGTGCGGTTGCCTTCATTACCGTCAATGCCCGATAGGGTGATGCCATTGTCCCTGAGCAGGCGTTGCGCGCCAGCGACGCGCGCCTTCCGGACGGTGTAGTTTGCCGGTTCGGTGAAGCTGGTCGTCCAGTCCTTGCCTTTGATCGTCTTTATACGAATGAAATCAGCGAAGTCGAAGCCGCGCCTGGCGCAGGAGCTTCTCCCCTCGATCCTGAAATCGCCTTCCGTGACGCAAAAACGAGAGCCGCCGCTGAAAAACTTCACCGGCCCTTTATGTGCGGCGATTGATTTCGCATAGACGTAATAGACGTCGCGGTCGATATCGCCCCGAATGGCGGCGGCGCAATTGCCGGGCCATATCCTGAACCAGCCTCGACTGGCGATCTTATCGCCCTCGCCATACCCGATTGCGGCTTTCAGCACATAGCTCGTCTGGTTGCAGAGCCGGTAGTCTGCCCGCGCCGTCCCCGGCAGGAGTACGAAAAGACAAGCCGCCATGCCAATCAAGGCTGCCCAGCGGAAAGAAGTTCCCAAACGGAAGGAAGGAAGAAGAAATGCCGGCATTTGACTGGTCGCGCCCCTTTTTGGTCCCGGACCTTATCACCGCCCTGCTACGCACGAAAAGGCGAGGCTGCGATCTGGGTTAACGGGAACGAGGGCGGCTAGCGGTTCGCGGCCTCGATCAGCGTGCCGACGCCATGTTCGGTCAGGAGTTCGAGCAGCACCGCATGGCGCACGCGACCGTCCAGGATGACGACGGCTTCCACGCCGCCCTCCACGCTCTCGATGCAGGTTTCGACCTTGGGGATCATGCCGCCCGAAATCGTCCCGTCCTTCATCATGGCCCTGGCTTCGTCGACGGTCAGCGTCTCGACGAGACGGCCGTCCTTGTCGAGCACGCCGCGTACATCCGTCAGCAGCAGGAGGCGCGTTGCGTTCATCGCCGCGGCGATAGCGCCCGCTGCGGTGTCCGCATTGATGTTGTAGGTCTCGCCGTCGCGTGACACGCCGATGGGAGCGACAACCGGGATGATGTCGGACTTCTGGATGACATCGAGGATTTCCGGATTGATGGATTCCGGTTCGCCGACGAAACCGAGGTCGAGAATTTTCTCGATATTCGATTCCGGGTCGTGGATCTTGTGTTCCACTTTCCGGGCCTGAATGAGGTTGCCGTCCTTGCCGCACAAGCCGACGGCACGCCCGCCCGCCTGGTTGAGTTGGGCGACGATCTGCTTGTTGATGGAACCGGCCAGCACCATTTCGACGATTTCCACCGTCGCCTTGTCGGTGATCCTGAGGCCGCCCGAAAACTCGCTTTTGATGTTGAGGCGGTCGAGCATGCGGCCGATCTGCGGGCCGCCGCCATGCACGACGATCGGGTTCACGCCTGCCTGTTT
>CAYSVF010000141.1:0-6618 GCA_964434415.1 uncultured Parvibaculum sp. | reverse complement strand
GTCATCGCAGTGGATATCAGGTCGGGGAAATCCCGGACCGTCGTCTCCGGGCCGCTGGCCGTTGCAGGCGGTATCGCGCGCGCCAATGAAAGCGGCGAGGACGTGCTCTATATCGCCGACGGCTTCGCCTTCCGGAAGCTTCACCTCGCCAGCGGACGAATGGAAGAAATCGCCCGGATGTGGAGCGGCAATATCGATTACCCGCTCAACGTCGCCGTCGCCAACGGCCATGTCACCGTGGCCGGGCTCACCTCCGGCGCCGTGCAGGTCTTCGACCAGGAAGCCGGCAAATCCATTGCTTTCATGCACGGGTTCATCACGCCGAGTTCCGCCATCGCCATGACGGACGGCCGTATCGTCGTCGCCGAATATGCCAAGGGCCGCCTTCTCATGGTGGATCCGGAACACTCCGACGCACGCACCGAGATCGTCACCGGCCTCGAAGGCCCTGAAAACATGATGGCGACGGGCGACGGCTCCATCTATGTGAGCGAGACCGAGGGCGGCGTCATTTCGCGCATCGATCCTGAAACCGGGGAGCGAACCGTGCTGGTCGCCGATCTCGACGCCCCCGAAGGCTTCGACATCGCACCGGACGGCAAGCTCATCATTGCCGAGGTCGGCGCAAAACGCATCATTGCCGTCGATCCGGAAAGCGGCACGAGAGAGGTTTTACGCGACAACCTGCCCATCGGCCTTAAAGGTCCCGCTGAAGTACCCTCATCCTATGTTCCAACCGGCGTGTCGGTGGGGCCGGATGGCGACATCTATTTCTCGTCCGATATCGACGCCCGGATCTTCCGGCTGACGGAGACCGGCGCGAACTGACGATCGGTGAGGAGACGAAGACGATCCGGCTTGCCGCTCCTCCTTGCCTCCTCACCCTCACCGCTTTCGATGCCGCGCCCGGGCAATGAAAAACCCCGGCAGTCGCCCGCCGGGGTTCGATATCGCAAAAGGCGAAAGCCTTAGCCCATCTTGAAGACGCAGATCTTGTTGCCGTCCGGGTCGCGGAAATAGGCGCCATAGAAGGTCGGCATCCGCTCGCCGGGCGCGCCCTCATCCGGCGCACCCAGTTCCATCGCCTTGGCGTGTACCTTGTCGACCGACTGACGGTCGGGCATGGCCAGCGCCACCATATTGCCGTTGCCGGGCTTGGCTTCCTGCTGGTCGTAAGGCACGAACACACCCAGCATGGGTCCCTGACCGTTACCCCAGAAGGTATAGCGATCGCTCTCCATGAGCTCCTTCGCGCCCATCTCGGCCATCAGCGGCTCGTAAAACGCCTTGGACCGCGCGCGGTCATTCGTGCCTACCGTTACATATCCGATCATCGGAAATCTCTCCCTGGAGGTCTGTTCTTGTTTACGGCTGCGAAGACATTACGGGGCGAAGCTGGACCTCGCTTTTACCCCCCAATGTCCGTCCTGCAGGGTCACGACGTAAATCGAGTCGTAATGCCCTATGACGCTGCCATCGGCACGATAGCGCACAAATCGCGTATCGAAATGCACTTTGTCGTGACCGGCATGAATAACCTCGCGCCGCTCCCAGCCGGAGCGCGCCCAGTCCACGCCGAGCCCCTTCTCGAACATGTCGCGGGGATGCCAGCCGGGTTTGTCGATGATGACGAGCTTGCCCGAAGCGATGCGCACGCTCGGATAGTTGAGCGTCGCCTCCCACGCCTCCACATCGCCGGCATTGAAGGCGGCCATGAAGTCGGTGAGACATTTCATGGCGCCCGCGATGCTTTCCTCGAATTCACTCAATCTCTTCTCCCCTTTTCAGTCCGGTATTTCGGTTCCCGCCTTGCGGCCGCCGGAATGTGAAAAAGGCCGCCGGAGAGAAATCTCCTCGGCGGCCTTTCCATATTTCCCGCTACGGCGCGGTCACTCGGTGAGCAGCGGAACCTTCGGCACGCTGCCGCCACCGGAATCGCCCGATCCCGTATCGCTCGGACCGGAATCGCCGGACCTGCCGCCGCCCTTTTTCTGACCGGGCTTGCGCTTGGGTGCGCTGGCCTTGGGCGGGGTTTCCTCGATGTCGAAGGAAAGCTCGTCCTTCTCCGCATCGACCCCGACCTTGACGTGGCCGCCCTTGATGAGCCGCCCGAAGAGAACCTCGTCCGCCAGCGGCTTCTTGATGCTCTCCTGGATGACACGGGCAAGCGGTCTTGCGCCCATCTGCTCGTCATAGCCGCGATTGGCCAGCCATTTGTTGGCCTCAGGCATCAGCTCAATGGTGACGTTGCGGTCTGCAAGCTGTGCCTCGAGCTGCATGACGAACTTCTCGACGACCTGCGCGATGACGGCTTCCGGCAGCTGGCCGAAGGGGATCACCGCATCGAGACGGTTGCGGAACTCCGGCGTGAAGAGACGCTTGATTGCATCCTCGTCCTCGCCTTCCCGCTTCGCCCGACCGAAGCCGATGGCGTTCTTGGCGGCTTCCGACGCGCCCGCATTGGTGGTCATGATGAGCACCACATTGCGGAAGTCGATCTTCTTGCCGTTATGGTCGGTCAGCTTCCCGTGATCCATCACCTGCAACAGGATGTTGAAGAGATCGGGATGTGCCTTCTCGATTTCGTCGAGCAGCAGCACGCAATGCGGATGCTGATCCACGCCATCGGTCAGGAGACCGCCCTGGTCGAAACCGACATAGCCGGGCGGCGCGCCGATAAGACGCGACACAGTATGCCGCTCCATATATTCCGACATGTCGAAGCGCAGCATCTCCACGCCCATGATGGACGCAAGCTGACGTGCCACTTCCGTTTTGCCGACGCCTGTGGGACCGGAGAAGAGATAGGAACCGATGGGCTTCTCGCCGTCACGCAGGCCCGCGCGAGCCAGCTTGATCGAAGCGGCCAGCGCATCGATGGCTGCGTCCTGCCCGAACACCACGCGCTTCAGCTCGGTATCGAGATCGCGCAGCTTCTCCGTGTCGTTCTTCGAAACGGATTTCGGCGGAATGCGCGCCATGGTCGAAATCACGGCCTCGATCTCGTTCACACCGATGGTCTTCTTCCGGCGCGATTCCGGCAGCAGCATCTGCGAGGCGCCCGCTTCGTCGATCACGTCGATCGCCTTGTCGGGCAGCTTGCGGTCATGCATGTACTTCGACGACAGCTCCACCGCCGTCTTGATGGCGTCGTTGGTGTAGCGGATCTTGTGGAAGGTCTCGAAATAGGGCTTGAGGCCTTTCAGGATCTTGATCGAGTCCGCCACGCTCGGCTCCGCCACATCGATCTTCTGAAAGCGACGGACAAGCGCCCGGTCCTTCTCGAAGTGCTGGCGGTATTCCTTGTAGGTCGTAGACCCAATGCAGCGCAGCGTGCCGCTGGCAAGCGCCGGCTTCAACAGGTTCGAGGCATCCATCGCCCCGCCACTCGTCGCGCCAGCGCCGATGACGGTGTGGATTTCATCGATGAACATCACCGCGCCGGGATAGGCCTCGATCTCCTTGATCACCGCCTTGATGCGCTCCTCGAAATCGCCGCGATACCGCGTGCCCGCCAGGAGCGTGCCCATATCGAGCGAGAAGATGGTCGCATCCTTCAGCACATCCGGCACATCGCCCTCGGCAATGCGCTTGGCAAGGCCTTCCGCGATCGCCGTCTTGCCAACGCCCGGATCGCCCACGAAGAGCGGATTGTTCTTCGACCGGCGGCAAAGGATCTGGATGGTGCGCTCAACCTCGCGCTCACGGCCGATCAGCGGATCGACCTTGCCGGCCTTTGCCTTCTCGTTGAGGTTCACGCAATAAGCGTCCAGCGCCTCGGTCGAGGAGCGTTCCTTGCCATTGCGCTGGCGTTCGCCCTCTTCCGCCTGCTCGCCCGCGCCCGTCACGGGGCGGGTTTCGTTCATGTCGGCGCGCTTGGCGATGCCGTGGCTGATGTAGTTCACGGCGTCGTAGCGCGTCATGTCCTGCTCCTGCAGGAAATAGGCGGCATGGCTCTCGCGCTCTGCGAACATGGCGACGAGCACATTGGCTCCTGTCACCTCTTCGCGCCCGGACGACTGCACATGGATGACGGCGCGCTGGATCACGCGCTGGAAGCCCGCCGTCGGTTTGGCGTCGTCGCCATCCTCGATCACGAGGCTGGAAAGTTCGTTATCGACGTAATTGGTGAGCTGCTGGCGGATGAGGTCGACATCGACATTGCAGGCGCGCATGACGGCGGCCGCGTCCTGATCGTCCACCAAGGCCAGCAGGAGATGTTCCAGCGTCGCATATTCGTGACTGCGATCATTCGCCAGGGCGAGCGCTCGGTGAAGGCCATCTTCGAGACTACGAGAAAATGTCGGCACTTTTAGACCTTCCCTTCTGCTGAGGCGCCTTCCGGACGCTCAACGCTACATGCAAAAACGCTACTCTCTCTCCATCGTGCATTGCAGCGGATGCTGATGCTGCCGCGCGAAGTCCATCACCTGCGTCACTTTCGTCTCGGCCACCTCATAGGTGTAGAGACCGCAGACGCCCACCCCGTGCTGATGCACATGGAGCATGATCTTCATGGCCTCTTCAGGCCCCTTGTTGAAAAACCGCTCCAGAATGTGAACGACGAACTCCATGGGAGTGTAATCGTCATTCAACAGTAAAACCTTGTAGAGCGAGGGCTTTTTGGTTTTCGGCTTCGTGCGGGTAACGACGCCCGTTCCGGCGTCCCCGTCATCATCGTCCGGCCTGTTGTCGTCGGACATTCTCTCGCCCGACGCTTTCTCGTAGGACATTGCCCTTACCCGCGCCCTTACCTGCCAGTCACTCGCCGCCGGCTGCATCAGTTTGCTCCTTACCGGCCGACCCCGTAAATGTTGCGGAATATTCGACGCTCGCGCGAAGCACCCCGACAACCGGTTCCTGGTTCCTATTACATAGGCGAATGTCAGGAATTTCAAAGGCCGATTGGCTTTATCCCCAGCAAATCAGCCCGGAACGGTGCGGCGCAAGCCCCGGGCGGCGCGATTTACCGCTCGCACGGAAGATCCTTTCCCGTGAAACGGGAATCCTTCCCCACGAACGCTATGAGAAAGGTTTTCATTTTTCCTTTACATGCCTACCCGGCCGCTCTTACCGGCAGCACCCGCCCTTTTGATGATTTACGGTAAATAGCGAAGGAAAAAGCCGCTCGAATCTGCCGGTTAAGAAAAGAGTAACCAAGTTAACCATCGGGTAACATTTCGCCCTTATCGTCGGGATAAGCCTGTAAGTACCGAAGAATCTGGGATTATCCGGTATCGGATGCCGCGCGGGGCTTTCCTCGCCTGTGTTTCTTCGGCTACAGTATTCAGGGGAAGTAACGAGGGGCGACCCATAGGGGGCGGCTCTCGAGTCGGGGCCATGGGTCATGCGCGTATCTGCGAGCGAAGCACCGGAGTCCGAAGCTGGGAAGCTCGGCGCGAACGAAACCATTCTGCGCCGCTTGTGGCCCAATATTGCCCTGTTTCTTCTCGTCCTTTGCGCGATCGCACTCTCAGGCACCTATGCCGGCACCGCGCAGGCGGCCCCCAAACAATCCGCCATCGTGATCGACGCCTTCAGCGGCAAGGTGCTCTATTCGAGCAATGCCGATGCGAAGCGCTACCCCGCCTCGCTGACCAAGGTCATGACGCTCTACATCCTCTTCGAGAAAATGAAGAAGGGCGAAATCGAGCTGGACGATCGCGTCGTCTTCTCCCGGCATGCCGCGGGCATGGCGCCGTCCAAGCTAGGCATCAAGCCGGGCCGCAGCATTTCGGTGGAATCAGCCATCCTCGCCCTCGTCACCAAATCGGCGAACGATGTGGCCGCAGCCGTGGGCGAAAAGATCGCGGGCACGGAATATGAGTTCGCCAAGCTGATGACCAAGACGGCGCACCGGCTCGGCATGAAGAACACCACCTACAAGAATGCTTCCGGTCTGCCGAACCGCTACCAGCGGACGACGGCGCGCGACCAGGCGATCCTCGCCAAGCGCATGCGCCTCGATTTCCCGCAATATTATCACTTCTTCAGCCGAAAATATTTCGCCTATAACGGCCGCCGCTACAAGAACCACAACAACCTGCTGACCAAGTACCATTATCGCGGAACGACCGGCATCAAGACCGGCTACACGCGTGCTTCGGGCTTCAACCTGACGGCCACGATCGAGCGCGACGACCGCTATGTCATCGCCGTGGTGATGGGCGGCAAGACCTCAAAGGCCCGCGACCGGCGCATGATGGGCCTTCTGGACCGTTTTGTGCCGCGCGCCGTCGCATGGGCGGACGGGAACACCCGCCTCGCCTCCGCCATGGTCAAAAATATCCCTCAGCCGATTGCCCGCCCGGTGAACCTCGTCAGCGACGAAGACCGCATGGCGCTTGCCTCGCTGCTGGAAGAGGACAGCGCGGATCCGGATGAGGAAACCTACGCCGACAATACCATCATCCCGCTGCCCGACCCGGAACTCGCATCCGCGCAGGCCGACACGGATAATGGCGAGAAATCGCTCGAGGAGGTCAAATCCTTCGCCGTGGCCGCCTATCGCAAGGCCAAGGGCCCTGTCGCCAAGGCCGGCGAAAGCCTGGGCAATATTCTTGTGACACCGGCCCATGCGAGCACAGCGACAAGCGCTGCGTGGCGCCATGTTTCCCA
>CAYSVF010000140.1:0-6621 GCA_964434415.1 uncultured Parvibaculum sp. | reverse complement strand
GGATCTGTGCGCCGACGCCATATTCGCGCAGGCGGCGCGGCATGCCCTGATCCTCGCTCTCGCCCTTGTGGAGCAGCCGGTCGGAGATGACGGTGGAGGTTGTATCGCGGATGAGCACAACCACGCCGCGCCCCTCCTCGCCGATGATCCGCATACTGTCTTTCAGCACGGAAGAGCGCGGACCCGACGCGCCCAGCACGTCGTCGAAAATATTGACGGCGTGAACGCGTACCAGCACCGGTTCCGGCGTGGAGATGTCGCCCTTCACCAGCGCGATATGCTCGGCATATTCGACCGTGTTCTGATAGACCATCATCTTGAAGTCGCCGCCGAACTCGCTCGTCAGCTCGCTCTCGATGGCGCGGCGGATGAAATTGTCGTAGCGGCGGCGATAGGCGATGAGATCGGCGATAGTCGCGATCTTGAGGCCGTGAAGCTGCGCGAAGTTCACCAGATCCGGCAGCCGCGCCATGGTGCCGTCATCGTTCATGATTTCGCAGATGACGCCGCCGGGATAAAGACCGGCAAGCCTTGCGATATCGACGGCGGCTTCGGTATGGCCCGCGCGCACCAGCACGCCGCCATCGCGCGCCACCAGCGGAAACACATGGCCGGGCGACACGATGTCCTGCGCGCTCTTGGTCGGGTCGATGGCGACCGACACGGTATGCGCGCGGTCATGCGCGGAAATGCCGGTGGAAATGCCTTCGCGCGCCTCGATGGAGACGGTAAAGGCGGTCTGATGGCGCGACTGGTTGTGGCTCGACATAAGCTGAAGGTTCAGCTCTTTCGCCCGATCCGCATTCAGCGACAGGCAGATGAGCCCGCGGCCGTATTTCGCCATGAAGTTGACCGCTTCCGGCGTGCACATTTGCGCCGGGATGACGAGATCGCCCTCGTTCTCGCGATCTTCCGCATCGACCAGCACGAACATCTTGCCGTTGCGCGCGTCTTCGATGACTTCTTCTATGGGCGACAGAAATTCCTTGTACACGGGGCCTTAGTCCTTCTCAGCCAGGCGCGCGACATAGCGGGCCAGCATATCAATTTCAAGATTAATCGGATCGCCTTCGCAGGCGCCGCCCCAGGTGGTGACGTCCTGGGTGTGCGGAATGATGTTCACGCCGAAATGGCATGTGCCGTCCGGCCGGTCCTCGACCTCGTTCACAGTGAGCGAGGTACCGTTGATGGTGATGGACCCTTTGGAGGCGATGTAGCGGGCAAGACTTGCGGGAGCCTCGAAGGTGAAGCGCTTCGAGTCGCCGTCGGGGCGGATGGACACGATGCGCCCCACCCCGTCCACATGGCCCGAAACGACATGACCGCCAAGCTCGTCGCCGGCCTTGAGCGCGCGCTCCAGATTGATCCGGGTACCCTCTTTCCAGCCGCCCAGCACGGTACAATCGAGCGTCTCGGCGGAGGCATCGACGGCGAACCAGTTGGTCCCGCCGTCAGTGCCCTTGTCGACCACGGTGAGACAACAGCCGGAACAGGCGATGGACGCGCCCATGTCGATGCCGGCGGGGTCGTATTGGGTGGCGATGACGAAACGCGTGTCGCCGCGCTTCTCGATGGCGCGCACGGTGCCTATGTCCGTCACGATACCGGTGAACATGATCGATCAGCTCCGATAGACATAGCTCGACAGCGTATCCGCGCCGAGCTGCATGCTGTGAGTGTGAAGAAAACCCGGCGCGTCGCCGACCCGCTCGATACCGAGCGATGCAATGGCGGGATAGCCGTCGCCGCCCAGCAGCGTCGGCGCGCGGAACCATTCCAGCCGGTCCACCAGACGCGCCTGAACGAGCGAAGAGGCAAGCCGCGCCCCGCCCTCGACCAGCACGCGGGTCAATCCGCGTTCGGCGAGCAGTTCCATCGCCACGCGCATATCCATGGCGCCGTTCTTGTCGACCGCGACATCGATGAGGTCCACGCCGCATCCCTCGAACGCCTTTCGGCGCTCCGTGTCGCCGTCCGGACGAGTAAGGATAATGAGCGGCACATCCTTCGCCGTGCTGACGAGCTTCGACGTCAGCGGCAGGCGCAACCGTCCGTCGGCGACAATGCGGACCGGGTGACGGTCGTCCATGCCCGGCAGGCGGCAGGTAAGCTCGGGATCGTCGACGATAGCGGTGGCGCTGCCGACCATGATGGCGTCATGCGTGGCGCGCAGCAGATGGCCGCGCGCGCGGGCCTGATCGCCCGTGATCCACTGGCTGTGGCCGCTATGGGTCGCGGTGCGCCCGTCCAGCGTGCTGGCGATCTTGAGTGTCACCAGCGGGCGGCTGTCGCTGATCTTGAGGAAAAAACCTTCATTAAGTACATGCGCCTCGAGCGCGCAGACGCCGTCCTCGACCTCGACACCCGCCTTCTCCAGAAGCGCAAGCCCCCTTCCACCGACACGCGGGTCCGGATCGGCAATCGCCGCGACGACGCGCGCAATGCCCGCATCGATCAGCGCCTGGGCGCAGGGCGGCGTTTGTCCGTGATGGGCGCAAGGCTCGAGCGATACATAGGCCGTCGCGCCGCGCGCCGCTTCGCCCGCGCGGGCCAGCGCCTCCGTCTCCGCATGGGGACGGCCGCCGGGTTGCGTCCAGCCGCGCCCGACGACATGCGGCCCCCCATCGCCCTCGCGGACGATGACACAGCCGACAGCCGGGTTCGGCGCGACGCGGCCAAGCCCGCGCGCGGCCAGCGCCAGCGCCATTTTCATGAAATCCGCGTCGTAGGGCCGGACCATGCTCTTCTCCTGCGGGCTCTTCAGACAAGACCGGGCCCGGCAGTGAGAACGCTAGTCCCGATCTTCGTCCACGTCCGCTTCCGGGCCGCTCAACTCGCCCAGAAACTCTTCGAAATCCTTGACTTCGCGGAAGTTTCTGTAAACCGAGGCGAAGCGTACATAGGCCACGGCGTCGAGAGAGCTGAGGCCTTCCATCACGAGCGTTCCGACCATTTTGGAAGGAATCTCGCTCTCGCCCATGCTCTCAAGCCGCCGAACGATGCCCGATACCATACGCTCGATGCGTTCCTGCTCAACCGGGCGTTTGCGCACGGCAATTTGCACGGAACGCATAAGCTTGTCCCGATCGAAGGGCACACGGCGGCCATTGCTCTTCACAATGGTCAGCTCGCGAAGCTGAACCCGTTCAAAGGTCGTGAACCGCCCGCCACAGGCCGGGCAGAAGCGGCGGCGCCGGATCGCCGTGTTGTCCTCGGTGGGACGCGAGTCCTTCACCTGGGTGTCTTCGTTTCCGCAATATGGACAACGCATGCGATGCCGCCCCCGCCTTTCCATCGGCCGTCAGACCGATATATGTGCCCCTCAGAAAAAGATCGGTCCGAGTCTACTTCGGACCGCCATAGATCGGAAACCGCTTGCACAGCTCCAGAACGTCCGCGCCGACCTTTTTCTCGACATCGGCGTTCTTTTCCGCGCCAGTGGCGGCCAGACCGTTCAGCACGTCGACGATCATGCGGCCGACGTCCTGGAACTCGGTCACACCGAAACCGCGCGTCGTACCCGCGGGCGTCCCCAGACGCACGCCGGAGGTGACGGTCGGCTTTTCCGGATCGAAGGGAATGCCGTTCTTGTTGCAGGTGATGCGCGCTTCCTCGAGCGCCTTCTCCGCGATATTGCCGGTCAGCGATTTCGGACGCAGATCGACCAGCACCACATGCGTGTCGGATCCGCCCGAAACGATGTCGAGACCGCCATCGACCAGCGTCGACGCCAGTGCACGGGCATTATCGACGACGTTCTGCGCATAGACCTTGAAGTCGGGACGCAGCGCTTCGCCGAACGCAACCGCCTTGCCCGCGATCACATGCATAAGCGGCCCGCCCTGAATGCCGGGGAAGATCGCCGAATTGATCTTCTTGCCGAGATCGGGGTTGTTGGACAGGATCATGCCGCCGCGCGGACCGCGCAGCGTCTTATGCGTCGTGGTGGTGACGACATCGGCATGCGGCAGCGGGCTGGGATGCGCGCCGCCGGCCACGAGACCGGCGAAATGCGCCATGTCGACCATGAAATAGGCACCGACCTTGTCGGCGATCTCGCGGAACGCCTTGAAGTCGATCTGGCGGGGATAGGCCGAGCCGCCCGCGATGATCAGCTTGGGCTTGTGTTCCATGGCAAGGCTTTCGACCTCGTCCATGTCGATGCGGTGATCCTGCTTGCGTACGCCATACTGGACCGCCTTGAACCATTTGCCCGACTGGTTGGGCGCCGCGCCATGCGTCAGGTGACCGCCGGCGGCAAGGCTCATACCCAGGATCGTATCGCCGGGCTGCAGCAGCGCCTGGAAGACGCCCTGGTTCGCCTGCGAGCCGGAATTGGGCTGCACGTTCACATAGGCGCAATCGAACAGACGCTTGGCGCGTTCGATCGCGAGGTTCTCGGCAATATCGACGAACTCGCAGCCGCCGTAATAGCGCCGGCCCGGGTAGCCTTCCGCGTATTTGTTCGTCAGCACCGACCCCTGCGCGTCGAGCACGGCACGGGACACGATGTTCTCGGAAGCAATTAGCTCGATCTGCGTTTGCTGGCGCCCAAGCTCCTGCTCGATCGCCTTCATGATTTCGGGATCGCTCTCCGCGAGGCTCGCGGTGAAAAAACCGGCGGACTGACCAGCGCCGGTCGCAGCTTTGCTTAGAGACATAAAACTACCTTTTTCAGTTCATATTGGCCGCAAGCGCGTCACGCGCCCTGCGGGGACCGGCCGTTCGAACCTCACGCCGCGGGCCCTTTGACGCATTCATCAAAGCGCAGGAATTCCAGCGCTCTCGCATCGGGTTTGCCGCTTATCTGTCGCCTACGGTTCGGGCGGGCCAAGGGGGGACCGGCCGGTGCGCGGGTCATACCATATATGGCTGTTTGAGAGCAATTGACCACCATGTGACAAGCAGCGGGACACGAATAGAGGCCCCCCAATGTCCCACCGGGAGACATGCCGTCTGTCGAAACAAATCCCCCATGAACATATCCGCGCGAACACTCGGCAAAAATACGGAGTGCCGACTACCTTGCATGGAGCAATAGTCGTTTCATTAAATAACCCCACTAATATTTGCCGATCTCAGGTTTTTCTGACCTAACTGCTTAAGCCACATCACGATGCCAGTAACTCACACCGCATTTGTTGATGTTTTCGTAAGCAGAAGCGGGTTAATTGCTTGCGGCGCAATGTTGTATCGCGCTAGAAGATGATCGTTATTGCCGCCGAGGGATTCTCGGCGAGCCGATCTTACGAAAATTAAAGGTAAATTCTCAGGATGGACCAGAACACTACCGGCGACGAAGTCCAGAACAGCGACTATCTTGGCCTCGCTGTGGAGATCGTTTCTGCCTATGTAAGTAATAATGCGATGTCTTCGGCCGACCTGCCGGCAATGATCCGCACGGTTCACACGACCCTGGTCGACCTCGGCAAGGGAACGGATACCAGCGAACCCGACCTGACGCCCGCCGTACCGGTGAAGAAGTCGGTGACGCCCGACTACATCATCTGCCTCGAAGACGGCAAGAAGCTGAAAATGCTGAAGCGCTACCTGCGCTCGCAATACGGCATGACGCCGGAAGAATATCGTGCGCGCTGGGGCCTGCCGCATGACTATCCGATGGTCGCGCCGAACTATGCCGCGCAGCGCTCCAAGCTCGCCAAGCAGATCGGGCTCGGCCGTGCCGGCACCGCCCCTGCCCGCGGTCGCCGCAAGAAGTAAGCTCCGATCGATCAGACGATGATGCCGCCCCCCGATCCTTCTCCAGGATTTCGGGGGGTCGGTTTTTCCGGGCCCCGCTCCTCGCCTTCCTCGATCCGCTTGAGACGATAGAGAAGCTTGCCCCGCGCCACGCGCTCCAGCTCGCGCTGCGGCGCCGTGTGCGGCCCGACCACCGATACTTCGACACCTGTCGCCACATCGACGGCCGTCACCTTGACGCTGCCGCCCAGCGGTGTGAATTCGAAAATGATTTCGCTGCCAGCGCCCGCCGGCTTCCCGGGGCGGCCCGCGCCGCCCTTTTCGGAATCGTCAGGCGGCACGCCTGATGTTCCGGCGCGTCCATACCTTGTCGAGCGCGGAAACGAGTTCGCGCATCATCTCGTCGGTATGCACAGGCAAGGGCGTGAAACGCAGCCGCTCCGTACCGCGCGGCACGGTGGGATAGTTGATCGGCTGCACATAGAGGTCGAAATCCATCAGCAGCTCGTCGGACACGGCCTTGCAAACGACAGGGTCGCCCACCATCAGCGGCACGATATGGCTTTCGCACATCATCACCGGCAGACCGGCTTCCGCCATCATGGAGCGCAGCGTGCGCGCCCGCTCCTGATGGAGTTCGCGCTCTGCATTGCTGCTCTTCAGATGACGCACCGAAGCCAGCACGCCCGCCGCCAGCACCGGCGCGAGCGAGGTGGAGAAAATGAAGCCCGGCGCATAGGAGCGCACGACATCGACCAGCGTGGAGGACGCCGCGATATAGCCGCCCATCACGCCGAAGCCCTTGGCCAGCGTGCCTTCGATGATGTCGACCTTGTCGAGCACATCGTCGCGTTCCGCGATGCCGCCGCCGCGCGGCCCGTAAAGGCCGACCGCATGCACTGCGTCCAGATAGGTCAGCGC
>CAYSVF010000139.1:0-6627 GCA_964434415.1 uncultured Parvibaculum sp. | reverse complement strand
TGGTGATCTTCATCAACCAGATCCGCATGAAGATCGGCGTGATGTTCGGCAGCCCGGAGACGACGACCGGCGGCAATGCGCTGAAATTCTATTCCTCCGTCCGTCTCGACATTCGCCGTATCGGCGCGATCAAGGATCGCGACGAGGTGGTGGGCAATCAGACCCGCATCAAGGTGGTCAAGAACAAGGTGGCGCCGCCCTTCAAGCAGGTCGAATTCGACATCATGTATGGCGAGGGCGTGTCCAAGACGGGCGAACTCATCGACCTCGGCGTGAAGGCCGGGATCGTGGAGAAATCCGGCTCGTGGTTCTCCTACAATTCCCAGCGCATCGGGCAGGGCCGGGAGAATGTGAAGAATTTCCTGAAGGAAAACCCGGATATGGCCGAAGAGATCGAAGCGGCGATCCGCCAGAATGCGGGGCTCCTCGCCGAGAAGATCATGGATGTCGGGCCGGATGCGGCCGAGGACGACGATCTGGACGATGCCGCAGGCCTGGAGGCCAATGGCTAGGCGACGGGCCGCCTTCGGCACGTCCCGTGAACAGAGCGGCGCCGGAGCTTCGGCGCCGCTTTTTTCGTTTCTGTTTCACCTTCGGGGCTTTAACAGTCGCCTCTTGACTTATTCTTATATTGTCACAAATCATCAAAATGATGAGGAGGTTAGTTGGAATAGGTGAGGCCGCAAAGGCCCTGGGCGTAACGCCCCTCACCCTGCGCAGATGGGACGAGAGCGGCAAACTCAAGCCCGACCGCGTGACCGAGGGCGGTCGGCGCCGCTATGACCTCGCCAAGCTTCAGCCGGAGCTTCATCGGCAGCAGGATGATACCGCCCGACTCACAGTCGCCTATGCCCGGGTCTCCTCCCATGACCAGAAGCCGGACCTGGAGCGCCAGGCGCAACTCCTCGAGGCCTATTGCGCCGCACAGGGGTGGACATTTGAGGTCGTGAGCGATCTCGGCTCCGGCATGAATTATCGCAAGAAAGGCCTCAAGCGACTGCTCGAAGACATCGTCGAGGATCGCGTCGGTCGCCTGGTCATTACCCATAATGACCGCTTGCTGCGCTTCGGTGCGGAACTTGTTTTCGCGATCTGTGAAGCAAAAAACGTTGAGGTCGTAATCCTGAACCAGGGCGAAGACACGAGTTTCGAGGAGGATCTCGCGCGCGATGTTCTCGAAATCATCACGGTCTTTAGCGCCCGCCTTTACGGCGCACGCTCCCGAAAGAATGCCAAGCTGATCGCCGACATCAAGGCCGCGGCCGAAGGAGTCGATGGTGGCGCTTGACGGAGCAATGGTATCTACCCGGATCATGACGGTTCATCGAGTCGCTCTTGATGTGAACAAGACGCAAGACGAGCTGTTCTCCCAATGCGCCGGTATTGCCCGGTTCAGCTGGAACTGGGCCCTCGATCGCTGGAAATCGCAATATTCCGCGCACCGCGCGGACAACGCCCTGCCAAAGCCCAACGAGGCGGCGTTGCGCCGTGAACTCAACGCTATCAAGGGGACCGAATACCCCTGGATGCTGCAAGCGCCCAAGGCAGTTCCGCAACAGGCGATCAAGAATCTTGGGGCAGCATTCAAGAGCTTCTTTGCCGGGCGCGCCCGCTACCCCAACTTCAAAGCCAAGGATCGATGCCGGGAGAGCTTCCGGCCTGACAACGGCCCTGGAACATTCCGTATCGAGGGTCGACGTTTGAAACTGCCGCGCATTGGATGGGTGCGCATGCGTGAAGATCTGCGTTTTGGTCCGGATAGGGAACCAGCCCTGAAATCCGTGACTATCTCGCGGGAGGCCGGTCGCTGGTTTGCGGCAATTGCGGTCGAGATCAATCACAGCTTTACGCCGCGTTCCGACGAGGAGGTTCTCGGGGTCGATCTCGGTGTTACCGACCTGGCAACCCTGAGCGATGGCCGCAAGTTCGCCGGCCCGAAATCTCTGGGTCGCAAACTGAAGCGGCTCGCCAGGCTCCAGAGGTCCCATGCGCGAAAGGCAAAAGGCGGGAAGAACCGCGCGCGTTCTCGCGCCAAGATCGCGAAGCTCCATGCGCGCATCCGCAATATCCGGCACGATGGGCTGCACAAGCTCACGACCGGGCTGGCCCGCAAGGCCAGCGCTGTGGTCATTGAGGATCTCAATGTTCGCGGCATGATGGCGAACAGGCATCTATCCCGAGCCATCTCGGACATGGGCTTTTACGAATTTCGCCGCCAGCTGAGCTATAAACTCGAGCGTCTCGGTGGTGCCCTTATGGTCGCCGACAGATTCTATGCTTCCAGCAGGATCTGCTCGGCATGCAATACTAAAGCGGAAACTCTTCCGCTCTCGGTCCGCTCATGGACCTGCGCCAATTGCGGCGCGCAGCATGATCGCGATGTGAATGCAGCGATCAACCTCAAGAATTTGGCCGGTAGCGAGGACTTCGCGGTCCGTCCGGTGACAGCTTGTGGAGCGGAAGGCTCTGGTGACGGAAATGATCCCGTTACGAAACCGGCCGCGTCGAAGCAGGAATTGGGCTCTGATCAGAAAAGATCAAGTCCATGAAAGCGGCTCTTGCTGGACAGCGCTGAGGGCGACAGGTAAAAGCGTGGGCCCTATATTGCCTTTGGAGAGAGGCAGTTAGCCCCTTAAGGGCAACGGCTCCAAAGTAGCGAAGCGTTCAATTTGCGAGACCTATTCCCATGTCCGGCCTAAACGAGATCAGAGCCAAATTTCTCGACTATTTCGCGTCGAAAGAGCACGAGATCGTGCCCTCCGCCTCGCTTGTGCCGAACAACGATCCGACGCTGCTCTTCACCAATGCGGGCATGGTGCCCTTCAAGAACGTCTTCACGGGGCAGGAGACGCGGCCCTATAGCCGCGCCACCAGCTCGCAGAAATGCGTGCGCGCGGGCGGCAAGCATAACGACCTCGACAATGTGGGCTATACGGCGCGCCACCACACCTTCTTCGAGATGCTCGGCAATTTCTCCTTCGGCGACTATTTCAAGCCGGAAGCGATCGAATTCGCCTGGGAGCTGGTGACGAAGGAATTCGGGCTGCCCAAGGACAAGCTCCTCGCCACCGTCTATTCGGAAGACGATGAGGCGTTCGAGCTGTGGAAGAAGATCGCCGGTCTTCCCGACAGCAAGATCATCCGTATTCCGACATCGGACAATTTCTGGCAGATGGGCGATACCGGCCCCTGCGGTCCCTGCTCGGAGATCTTCTACGACCATGGCGACCATATTCCCGGCGGCCCGCCCGGCAGCCCGGATGAGGATGGCGACCGTTTCATCGAGATCTGGAATCTCGTCTTCATGCAGTTCGACCAGCAGGGCGACGGCGAGCGGCTCAACCTGCCGCGGCCGTCCATCGACACCGGCATGGGGCTTGAGCGTATCGCGGCCGTGCTGCAGGGCACGCATGACAATTACGCGACCGACCTGATGCGCGCGTTGATCGAGGCGTCGGCGCATGCGGCCAATTCCGACCCGGATGGCCCGCATGGGGTGAGCCATCGCGTGATCGCCGACCATCTGCGCTCCAGCTCTTTCCTCATTGCCGATGGCGTGATGCCGTCGAATGAGGGGCGCGGCTATGTGCTTCGCCGCATCATGCGCCGCGCCATGCGCCATGCGCAGATCGTGGGCGTGAGCGACCCGCTGATGTGGCGCCTCGTGCCGGCGCTGGTGCAGCAGATGGGCGCGGCCTATCCGGAACTGCGCCGCGCGGAAGCGCTCATTACCGAGACGCTGAAGCTCGAAGAGACGCGCTTCCGCGAGACGCTGGCGCGCGGGCTGAAGCTGCTCGACGAGGAAGTGGAGCAACAGGCGGCGAAGGGCGTTCTGCCCGGCGAGGTCGCCTTCAAGCTCTACGATACATACGGCTTCCCGGTCGATCTCACCCAGGATGCGCTGCGCGCCAAGGGGATGACGGTCGATATGGATGGGTTCGACGCCGCCATGCAGCGCCAGCGCGAGGAAGCGCGCAAGGCCTGGGCGGGCTCGGGCGAGCAGGCGACGGAGACGCTCTGGTTCGAGCTGCGCGACCGTGTGGGCGCGACCGAGTTTCTCGGCTACGAGACCGATGACGGCGAAGGCAAGATCGTCTCCATCATCATGAACGGGCAGGAGGTGGATGAAATCTCCGCCGGCGCCAACGCGCAGATCGTCACCAACCAGACGCCTTTCTATGGCGAGTCCGGCGGTCAGGTCGGCGATACCGGCGTCATCTTCACGCCCAAGGGCGCGGAGTTCCCGGTGAGCGACACGCAGAAGAAGCTCGGTGCGCTGCATGTGCATATCGGCGAGCTGACGCGCGGCACGCTGAAAGTCGGCGATGTGGTGGAGATGAAGGTCGATACGGCACGGCGCGATGCGACGCGCGCGAACCATTCCGCGACGCATCTCCTGCATGAGGCGCTGCGCCGGGTGCTGGGCGATCATGTGACGCAGAAGGGCTCGCTCGTCATGCCGGACCGGTTGCGCTTCGATTTCAGCCACCCGAAGCCCATGACGCAGGAAGAGATCGAGAGCGTCGAGGAAATCGTGAACCGCGTGGTGCGACAGAACTCCGATGTCAGTACACGGATCATGACGCCGGACAAGGCGATCGAGGCTGGCGCGCTGGCGCTGTTCGGCGAGAAATACGGCGACGAAGTGCGCGTTCTCTCCATGGGGCTCGACGACGAGAAGGCAAATGGGGTCTATTCCGTCGAACTTTGCGGCGGCACCCATGTGCGCCGACTGGGCGATATTGCGATCTTCAAGGTCGTGGGCGAAAGCGCAGTGGCCTCCGGCGTGCGCCGTATCGAGGCGCTGACGGGCGAGGGCGCGCGACGCTATCTGGCCGATCAGGAGCGCATCGCGCGCGAGGCAGCGGGCGCGCTGAAGACGACGGTGGACGATTTGCCGGCGCGGGTGCACTCGCTGGTGGAAGAGCGGCGACGCCTGGAGCGCGAGCTGGCCGACGCCAAGAAGAAGCTGGCGCTTTCGGGCGGCGGCGCCGGTGGCGGCGAGCGCCCGGCCGTGAAGGAAGTCAATGGCGTGAAACTGCTGGCGCGACGCCTCGACGGGGTGAACCCGAAGGATCTGCGCGGGCTTGTCGATGAAGGCAAGAACCAGCTCGGTTCGGGCATCATTGCCTATGTGGCCGTGTCGGAAGACGGCAAAGTGGGTATCGCCGTCGGCGTGACGGACGATCTTACCGAGAGATACAACGCAGTCGACCTGGTGAAGGCCGGCGCGGCGGCGCTTGGCGGCAAGGGCGGTGGCGGGCGCCCCGACATGGCGCAGGCCGGCGGGCCCGACGCAAGCAAGGCGGACGCGGCGCTCGACGCCGTGAGCGCCGCTGTCGGCGAGTTGGCGGGTGCCGCCTGAACCGGGGCATACGCCCCCCGGGACCTCCGGCGGGGCGGATGACGGCGGGGAGTCTGCTTCCGGTCTCCTGAAACGACTGCGCAGCCGCCTCTACGTCATTCTGGAGGCGGGCCGCACAAGCGACTGGCCGAGCCAGGTCTTCGATTTCTTCATGGTATCGCTGATCCTGGCGAATGCCGCGGCCTTTGCGCTGGAGACGGTGGATTCCCTTTCCGCGGCCTATGGCCCGTTCTTCGAGATATTCAATCTCGTTTCGGTTCTGATTTTCACGATCGAATATGCGGCCCGCCTATGGGTCTGCGTGGAACATAACGAGGATGAGGGTATGCCCTCATGGCGCATCCGGCTGCAGTTTGCGCGGACATGGCCGATGCTGATCGATCTCGCGGTCGTTCTGCCGTTCTGGCTGGGGATCTTCGTTCCGCTGGATCTACGTATCCTGCGTGTTTTCCGGCTGATCCGGTTTCTCAAGCTCGGGCGCTATTCGCCCGCTCTCTCGTCGCTGGCCCGTGTCCTCTACAATGAACGCCACGCCATTACCGGCGCGCTCATCATCATGGGCGGGCTGCTGCTGTTGTCGTCCACAGTGATGTATGAGCTGGAGAAGAATGCGCAGCCGGAGGCGTTCGGCTCCGTCCCCGCGGCGATGTGGTGGGCGCTCGCCACGCTGACAACGGTCGGTTATGGCGATGTCGTGCCGATGACGGTACTCGGCAAGATTGCCGGCGGCATGGTGATGATCTTCGGTCTGGGCATGTTCGCTCTGCCCATCGCCATCGTGTCGGCGGGCTTTGCGCAGGAAATCCACCGGCGCGAATTCGTTGTGACCTGGGGCATGGTGGCGCGGGTGCCGCTGTTTTCGAAGTTCGATGCGCTGACCATTGCGCGGCTGGCGGAACATCTGAATGCGCGGGTGGTGGATGCGGGCACTGTGATTGCCCGGAAGGGGGAGGAGGCGGATGCGATGTATTTTCTGCTCTCCGGCGAGGTGCAGCTCGATTTTCCCGACGGGCCGATCGTGCTGGAGGACGGCGCGTTCTTCGGCGAGATGGCGCTGCTCTATCAGCGCCGCCGGGCGGCGACGATCACGGCGATCACGCGCTGTTCGCTGTTGACGCTGCAATCGGATGATTTCGCGCGCTTCATGCGGCGCCACCCGGATGTGCGCAACACGGTGGCGCAGGTTGCCGAGCGGCGCATGGCGGAACTCCGGCAGCGCAGCGAGGCGGAGGCTGAAAAGCAGGAAGCGGAGCGCGCCCAGG
>CAYSVF010000138.1:0-6640 GCA_964434415.1 uncultured Parvibaculum sp. | reverse complement strand
TTCAGGGACAGCTCGGCGACCATCCGAATTTTGCGGCGGGCGTGAAAGCATTCCTTACCAAGACGAAACCGGAATTCCAGCCATAAAAACCGAACTGCAATCAGGGAGTAGAGATATGGATTTCGAACGGGTCAAACTCGACATCGAAGGCGGCGTCGCCAAGCTGACGCTGAACCATCCGGAAGTGATGAACGCCGTTTCGCCGGAGATGCTGGGCGGGCTGATGGACGCGATGGACGAGGTCGAAAACAAGTCCAACGGCGTGCGCTGCCTGCTGATGACCGGCGAGGGCCGCGGCTTCTGCACCGGCGCGAACCTTCAGGGCCGGGGCGACAATTCCGGCAAGGTGCCGGATGCGGGCGCGGCGCTGGAATCCCTCTACCACCCCTTTCTGCGCCGCCTGCGCAACCTCAAGGCGCCCTTCGTCACCGCGGTGAACGGCCCGGCTGCCGGCGTCGGCATGAGCTTCGCGCTGATGGGCGACATGGTGCTTTGCGCAAAGTCGTCCTATTTCCTGCAGGCCTTCCGCCGCATCGGCCTGGTGCCGGATGGCGGCTCGACCTGGATCCTGCCGCGTCTCGTGGGCAAAGCGCGCGCCATGGAACTTTCGCTGCTTGGCGAGAAACTGCCTGCCGAGACCGCGCTGGAATGGGGTCTCGTCAACCGCGTCTATGACGATGAAAAGCTGATGGACGAAGCGATGACGCTGGCAAAGGATCTCGCCAGCGGCCCGACCAAATCGCTCGCCGGCATCCGCCAGCTCTATTGGGAAAGCACGGACAACACCTATGAAGAACAGCTCAATCTGGAGCGGCAGCTTCAGCGCGATATGGGCTATTCGGCGGATTTCCGCGAAGGCGTGAAGGCTTTCCTGCAGAAGCGCCCTGCCGAATTCAAAGGCGAGTAAACCAGCAAAGGCCGGTCAGAAGGTCGCATAGACCTTCGGCCGGCCGTTGCCGAAAGCCAAAACATCCACAGGCCCTGCTTTCGGCCCCGGCATTCCCGGTGTGCCGACAGGCATGCCCGGCACGGAAATACCCGCGACACCTTCAGGCCGCTCGCTCAGAAGGCGGCGAACGATATCGGCGGGCACGTGACCTTCCACGACATACCCATCGATCAGCGCGGTATGGCAGCTTGCCAGACTGGACGTAACGCCATGGCGGATTTTGCGCACGGCCAGATCGCTATCCTCAAGCATGCGAATGTCGAACCCCGCCTCGCGCATATGGTCCGCCCATAGATCGCAGCAATTGCAGCCCGGCGCCTTGTAGGCCGTTCCGCGAATGACGGCAGCGCGCGCGGGAAGGCTTGCCAGCGGCGCAAGCGCCGCGAAGCCGATGGCTAGCACGCCGCCCAGAAGCAGTTTCCGTCTGTCGATGTTCATTCCGCCCTGCTCTGCTTTTTTGTTTTCGTTTTCGGTTTCTTGCCGGCCTTGGCCCGCATGGCCGCGCTTACCGCATCGCGCGCCCAGACGACCATTTCATCCGGGTCGTCGTAGAGCCGTTCCGGCACCTCATAATAGGACATTGCAATGGCTTTGCGCCCCTGCCCGTCTTTTGGCGGCGGCTGGTACATGAAGGGCTCCTGCCCTTCTTCCTCGAAGGCGGCGCGGTTTTGCGCATCGGCCTTGAAGTAAAGCGTCTCGCCTGCGATGAGGCCGAACATCAGATCGTCGAAATAAACGCCCGCGCCGCCGAACATGGCGCGGATACGCACAGGGCCCAGGGCTTCGAGCTGCTCGCGCACAAAGGCCTTGTACTCCGCGCTGATGGCCATGTCAGTCGGCCTGTGCGGGAACGATGGTCACACTCTCGCCGCAGCCGCATGCATCGGTCACATTGGGATTGTTGAAACGGAAGCCGCTGGAAAACTTGTCGGTCTCGTAATCCATCTCGGTGCCCAGCAGGAACAGGATCGCCTTGGGGTCGATCAGGATCTTTATGCCGCGATCCTCGACCACCTCATCCATGGGGTTCGCCTCTTCGGCGTAGTCCATGGTGTATTCCATGCCCGCACAGCCACCATTCTTCACGCCGATGCGCACACCGACGTATTTGCCTTCCGACGCCGACATGATCGCCTTCATCCGCTCCGCGGCGCGATCGGTCAGTGAAATAGCCTTGGGCCTTTCGCGTTGCATTGCCGTTCTCCTTAACCCTTGAAATGGCGTTTCACGGGGTCTGCTTCAAGCCTCAATACATGTTGAGCGCGACGCGCGCCTCGTCCGACATGCGGCTCGGATCCCAGGGAGGATCGAACACCATGTCGACATCGACATCGTTGACGCCCTCGACGGTGCGCACTGCATCGGCCACCCATTCGGGCATCTGGCCGGCAACCGGGCAGCCCGGCGCGGTCAGCGTCATATCGACTTTGACATCGCGATCGTCGGAAACATCGACCTTGTAGATGAGCCCCAGCTCATAAACATCGACCGGGATTTCCGGGTCATAGACGGTCTTGAGCGCCGCGATGATGTCATCGGTCAGCCGCTCAAGTTCCTCGGGCGGGATGGCGGAAGGCTTCTCAGCCTCATCTCCCGGTGTCTCCGCTCCGTCCATCGTTTTCACATCTTCGGTCGTCATTCTGTCCTCATCCGAAGAATTTCCTGGAGTCGATCAGCGCGTCGACCAGCGCATCGACATCGTTCGTCGTATTATACATGGCGAAGGAGGCCCGCGATGTCGCCCCCACGCCGAAACGGTCCATCACTGGCTGGGCGCAATGGTGTCCGGCGCGCACGGCAACGCCCGCACGGTCGATCACCGTCGCAATGTCATGCGCGTGCGCATTGTCCATCACGAAGGAAATAATGCTGCCCTTCTGCTTCGATGTCCCGATAATGCGCAAGCCCTCGACATCCGTCAGACGCCGGGTTGCATAGTCCAGCAGCGTCATTTCATGCGCGAGAATGGCCTCGCGGTCCGCTTCCATCATGTAGGCGAGCGCCGCGCCGAGCCCGATGGCCTGCGCAATGGGCGGCGTCCCGGCCTCGAAACGATGCGGCGGATCGGCATATGTGATCTCGTCCATCGCTACTTCGCGGATCATTTCGCCGCCGCCCCGATAAGGACGCATGGCGTCGAGATGTTCGCGCTTGGCGTAAAGCAGGCCGATGCCGCTCGGACCGTAAAGCTTGTGTCCCGAGCAGACATAAAAATCGCAATCCAGCGCCCGCACATCGGTCGGCAAATGCACCGCACCCTGACAGCCATCCACCAGCACCGGCACGCCATGGGAATGCGCAATGTCGATCATTTCCTTGAGCGGCGTGACGGTGCCGAGCGCATTCGACATTTGCGACATGGCGACGAACTTCGTGCGCGGACCGAACGCGGCCTTGTAAGCGTCGAAATCGACATCGCCTTCATCGGTCAGCGGTATCCATTTCAGCACCGCGCCGAAGCGTTCGCGCAGGAAATGCCAGGGCACGATATTGGAATGATGTTCGAGCTGGCTGAGGATGATCTCGTCGCCTTCCTCAATGCGCGGTTCGAGCCAGGACGACGCGACCATGTTGATCGCATCCGTCGCCCCCGCGGCGAAGATGATTTCCTCTTCCTGCGCGGCATTGAAGAATGTCCGGGCCGTCTTTCGCGCTTCCTCGTATTTCTCCGTCGCCGCATTGGAGAGATAGTGCATGCCGCGATGAACATTGGCGTATTCGTGCGAATAGACCTCGTTCACCGCGTCGATCACGACTTTCGGCTTTTGCGCAGAGGCCGCACTGTCCAGATAGACAAGCGGTTTGCCATAGATCTCGCGCGCGAGGATGGGGAAGTCGGCACGGACCTTCTCAAGATCGAGGGCCGGTTTCTTGTTCAATGCAGGCGCGTTCATAGGATGTCCTCCGCCGAAAGACTGCCCGCTTCGAACCAGCCGGCCACCAGCGCCTTGAGTTCGGCGCGGGCTTCCTCATGGGGCGCATAATCCAGCGCTTCGCTAAGAAAGGCCGAGATCAGCAATTGCCGCGCGGTCATCTCGTCGATCCCGCGCGAGCGCAGATAGAAGAGCGCGTCCTTGTCCAGTTCGCCAATGGTCGAGCCATGCGCGCACTGAACGTCATCGGCATAGATTTCGAGTTCGGGTTTGGCGTTGATCGAGGCATCGCGCGACAGCAGCAGCGCATTGGCCATCTGCCTGCCATCGGTCTTTTGCGCGTCGGGGCGCACGATCACCTTGCCTTGGAACACGCCCTCGGAGCGGTCGTCGAGCACGCCCTTGAAATGGGTGTGGCTGCTGCTTTCCGGCACGGCGTGGTCGACCACGCAGAACTGGTCGGCATGTTGATTTCCGCGCAGCGCATAGGCGCCGTTCACATGGGCATGCGCCTCGCCGCCTTCGAATTCGACGAAGGTCTGGCCGCGCGAAACGCCCGCGCCAAGGATAAGGGTGAAGCTGTCCAGCCTTGCCTTTTCCGCCAGCGCCGCGCGCATGGTCGAAAGATGCACCGCGCTCGCGGCTTCGTCCTGCAGCTTGATGTGATTGAGCGTAGCGCCGATACCGAGGGACACCTCCGTCACCTGGTCGGCGAAATAATGCGTAGCACCCGCCGAGGCATGGGTCTCGAAGATGGTCGCCTGCGCGTTCTTTTCCAGACGCACGAGATTTCGCGCATGGGATGCGCCGTCATCGGCGGCCAGAGAGATGAGATGCAGCGGCTTGTCGAGCTTTACGCCTTCCGCGACATGCAGGGCCACACCGTCCGCCATCAGCGCCAGGTTGAGGCCTGAAATGGACTGCGCCTGCGGGTTGGTATCGAACCGGCGCTCGATCGCTGCCTTGGCCCAGTCCTGTTCCAGCGCCTCGGCCAAGGGGCGAAGCGTGACGCCTTCCGGCAATCCATCCGTCTCCGACAAGGCGTGATTGAGACGGCCATTCACGAAGACGAGCTTGTAGCGGTCGATGGCGTGGAAAAGCGCCGCGCCCGCGCGCGCGTCCCCTTCCGGCAGAAAGACGGCGCCCTGATGAACCGGTGCCGGGGCGAAAGCGGCCTTCTCCAGCACGTCGCGCAGGTCGGTATATTTCCAGTCTTCCAGACGGCGGTGCGGAAGCCCGGCATCCGCCAGTTCGCGGATCGCGGCTTCGCGCCGCGCGGCCAGCCAGCCCTCCGCGCCGGGCAGCGATGCATGCTCCCGTTCGAAAGTGTCGATAAAACTCTGCGCTGTCGCGTCGGTCATTGTGTTACTCAAAAAACGTCAATTCAGTCGACTCCGGAAACGCCCCGATCAGGCAGCTTCGTCGGCGCCATATTCCGCGTAACCCGACTTTTCGAGTTCGAGCGCCAGGTCCTTGCCGCCGGTCTTCACGATGCGGCCGCGTGAAAGGACATGCACCTTGTCGGGCACGATGTAGTCGAGCAGGCGCTGGTAATGCGTAATCACCAGCATGGAGCGCTCGGGCGATCGCAGGGCGTTCACGCCTTCCGACACCACTTTCAGCGCGTCGATGTCGAGGCCGGAGTCCGTTTCGTCGAGGATTGCGAGCCAGGGCTCCAGGATCGACATCTGAAGGATTTCGGCGCGCTTCTTTTCGCCGCCGGAAAAGCCGACATTGAGCGGGCGCTTAAGCATCTCGTCGCTCACATTGAGGGGCTTTGCCTTTTCGCGCACCAGCTTCAGGAACTTCACGGCGTCCAGCTCTTCCTCGCCGCGCGCCTTGCGCTGCGCGTTCAGCGCGGTCTTGAGGAAGGTCATGGTGGTAACGCCGGGAATTTCGATCGGGTACTGGAAGGCAAGGAAGACGCCTGCCGCGGCG
The DNA here is from genome assembly GCA_964434415.1 of uncultured Parvibaculum sp. Lineage (GTDB taxonomy): Bacteria > Pseudomonadota > Alphaproteobacteria > Parvibaculales > Parvibaculaceae > Parvibaculum. The sequence continues at coordinate 880 of CAYSVF010000138.1, read as the reverse complement.
CGCTCGTCCACGCTCATTTCCAGCACGTCCCGTCCCTTATAGGTGATGGACCCCTGCGTGACCTCATAGCCCTCGCGGCCCGACAGCACATAAGAGAGCGTCGATTTGCCGGAACCGTTCGGCCCCATGATGGCATGCACTTCGCCTGCGCCGATCTGCAGGTCGATCCCCTTCAGGATCTCGTTGCCACCGACTTCCACATGCAGGTTCTTGATCTCAAGCATTACTCTGTTCCTCTCGCGTCAACCGACGCTGCCTTCAAGACTGATACCGACAAGCTTCTGCGCCTCGACGGCAAATTCCATGGGGAGCTGCTGCAACACGTCGCGGCAGAACCCGTTGACGATAAGCGCAACCGCTTCTTCTTCCGGCACGCCGCGCTGCATGCAATAGAAGAGCTGCTCGTCGCTGATCTTCGAGGTCGTCGCCTCATGCTCCAGAATGGCGGTCGGGTTCTTCGCTTCGATATAGGGCACGGTGTGCGCGGAGCATTTGTCGCCGATCAGCAGGCTGTCGCATTGCGTGAAGTTGCGGACGTTCTCCGCCTTCTTGTGCACCGAGACGAGACCGCGATAGGTGTTGGACGAGCCGCCGGCGGAAATGCCCTTGGAGACGATCCGGCTCGAAGTATTCTTGCCGAGATGGATCATCTTGGTGCCGCTATCCACCTGCTGCTTCGTGTTGGAAATGGCGATGGAATAGAACTCGCCGCGCGAATTGTCGCCGCGCAGGATGCAGCTGGGGTATTTCCAGGTGATGGCGGAGCCCGTCTCCACCTGCGTCCATGAAATCTTCGAGTTCTTGCCCCGGCAGTCGCCGCGCTTCGTCACGAAGTTGTAGATGCCGCCCTTGCCGTTCTCGTCGCCGGGATACCAGTTCT
>CAYSVF010000137.1:0-6718 GCA_964434415.1 uncultured Parvibaculum sp. | reverse complement strand
TCCGAAGGTCGGCCCGCTGCTCAGCGGCCTCGCCAAGGCAGACCTGGACCTCGTCGTGCTCGCAGGCGACATCGACATTGGCAAGCAGGGCTTTGTCTATGCCGAGCAAGTGGCCGCTTTTCTGGGCGTACCTGTGGCATATCTTGCCGGCAACCATGAGGCCTATCGAGGGAATCTACAGACATTGATCCCCGAGCTGAGGGACCTTTCCCAGACCAATGCCGATGTGCACTTCCTCGAGAATGACGAACTCGTCCTCGAGAAGGACGGCCGTCGCCTACACGTGCTCGGCTGCACGCTCTGGACCGACTATGAGGTCAACAGCAAGGAAGAAAAGAAAATCTCCGGCGCGATGCACCAGGCCAGCCGCCAGCTTAATGACCACCAGCTCGTAAAGTACGGGCTCAAAATGCTCGAGCCCTTCGACCTCCGGAACATCCACTTCGAGAGCCGCGCCTGGCTTGACCGGGAGGTCGCGCGTATCCACGCCGAAGAAGGTGAAGGCGCGTTGATCCTGATTGTGACCCACCACGCGCCGGTGCCGGAAGCCAATGGCCACTTCTTCGGCGGTGACCTCTGCCCTGCTTTCGCAAGCGATCTGACCGCCGAAATCGAAAAGTGGTATCCCAATGCCTGGTGTTTCGGCCACACGCATATCGATTTCGACCGGACCTACGGCAGAACCCGGGTCCTGTCCTCTCAACGCGGATATACCGGGCACGAAGAAGGGGCCGACAAATACGAGCCGCTCGTCTTCACACTCAGGAGTTCGACCCAGGCTTATTCGTTGGACAATGTCCCCGACGAAATCTTGGACGAGCTCCGCGAAGGCTTCGAGGAGTTGTCCCGACGCGATCAGGACTGATCGGCCTAAGGACCCCAGTCCAGGTCTTCCGGCACACGGGGCTCGCCTATCAGCCGCAGGTCTTCGTTGCTGAACTCCTCGACGAAGATCGCCCGCCTGCCCTGCCCGGTCCCGAAGGGACCTGGGTCTAACCTGCCTCGCGTCGCCTGCGCCTCGGCGTACTTTTGGGTGGGTTTATCTTATCCTCAGCTCCTCCGGAGGTGCCGATGCAGATCACTATAGATGTCCCCGACGTGCTTGCCGAAGAGGTCACTGCCCTCGCCGCTCGCATGCGCTCGAGCATGGAAGCGGCTACGATGCAGCCAGGGCGCAAGCACGTCGATCTTGCTCTCAGCACGATGAACGCGCCGCGGCCGCGCTGGATCGACGTGGAGACATTCGTGCGATGCCTCTACGCATTAGAACCAGACAAGACCTGGCTTCCGCACATGCAGGCCTTCTTCGAAGAGGTTTCTATGGGCGCGATCCACGACATCGTGCTCGCCGGTATCGTCGACTTCGAAACGCTTTATCGCGCGGCTAGGATTTGGGGCGTGGTCGAGATTACCTGGATGGAGGGGTATGGATCCGTAGTCCCGTGGATACGGGAGATGGCGGATCTGAAGATCGAGAGTTCTCGATCTTGAGAGAGTGCGTCCGCGTAACCCGGCCTCATTCCAACCAGCCAAAAAGGCCTATTCTTCGCGGCCACTCTTCTTGCGCGTTTTGAACAACTCCAGCGGCACCAACACGCCCTCTCCCGCGATACTCTCAAGTCGCCTATCCAGCTCATCGCCGAATTCTGCGAACAATTCACCCGCCGGCAGTTCATTTGCTCGGATAAAGGGGGGCCGCTTCTCTGCTTCGCTGCGAGTGACGGCTGGCTTCGCCTTGGGTTTAAGGTCCGAGTTTCGCGGTTGCGCAGAAGCACTCCCCGCGACACCGCCTCCCGGACCGTCGGATCTGCCCTGCCCGGCCTGACCAACGGCTGGGCCCTTGCCATGCTTCCGTGCCGGCGCGCCTTTCTCATCCGGATTCTTCCCATCCCCACCGGATGAAGTGCCGCCGTTGCCCGGACGAACGCGGCGAGTATTGTGGCGAGCGCCGTCGGCCGGCCTGGCGTTTACTTGGTTCCTGGTCCGCCGGCGGTTTGAGAAGGAGGTCGAACTCGCAGCTGAGTGGCTTCCTCCTACAGGGCATGCATTCCTCTTGCGATCGGGGCTGCCGCCCTTCGCTTGAGAGCGAGATCCTCCAAGCCCTATTTTTTGCCTCAACTGCCCGTGCGCATTGGATCCGCCCTCGTGCGATTTTTTCGGCTTTTGCGCCATCACTTGGTACCTTCCGTTTAGCCGCTTGTAAGGCGGGCGTTAGACCCATCAGGAGAAGCCCTCCTGTTTTCAGGCCGCGCCCTGTGGAAAGAATTCTGCGCTCTACGGTCGCAAAAAAGAGAATGCCCGGAAGAAAACCTGGATAAGGCCGGGAGACCAGAAGTGATTTCCCGCAGAAAAAGGGCCTTGCACCCTATTCGTACCCACGAATCAGAAATGTTTTATCCAGTGACGGAATGAGCAGGACCAGCACGTGGAAATACAAAAGCCGGAACGGGAAAGGCCGGAACCCGACAAGGTCAGTCCGCATACAGAACCGATCTGTCCGCCCGGAGAAGCCAGGGACCTGCCTAACGAAACGGAAGACCGCGCGCAGAACAGTTTGGTGCAAGTGTCGACCAAGGCTCGAAACGGCTTGTCCAGAGGCCGAACCTAACAGGCCGTCGCCTGAACGGCTCGGGCATTCACCGCAAACCGGGTAGTTCATCCGAAGAATTGGTGCGGACCGGACCGACCAAACAAGACATAGGCTGTCAAACCGGCTCAGTGCTGCATTCGGGCGGCCTTTGGCCAGAGCACCCGTACCGAGAACAAGGATGAAGCCGAGGAGACTAATGCCATGCCTGCCGGTTCAAACAGGATTGTAGCCAAGCAAGGCGGTGCTTGCTGAACATCGTAGCAGATCGGTAAGGCGTGCTGCCAAAGCCGAACATGCAAACTAGACAGCGCCAACAGCTTCGAAAATTCTTCACTTATCAGATTGCTCACCCAAGCCGGCTGCGCGAAACCTGACAGAGGCATTATTTGGACACCATTCGCAACCTCACCTGCGAGGCCGACATGGCCCTGGACAACAACATCACCGACAACGAAGCTGCCGCCCTTGTCCGAGCAACGGTCGGATTGGCTGCGCGCTGGGGCCTGACAGATCACGAGGCCAGGACTCTGCTCGGGGGCCTCTCAAAATCGACCTGGACGCGCTGGAAACAGAGCAAAAGGCCCCGGGTCAATCGCGATCTCAGAACTCGTATGGCGGTCTTGATGGGAATTCACAAAGGCCTACGTTATCTCTTCGCAGACCCAGCCCGTGACTATGCGTGGATCCGCAAGCCGAATGCGCGATGTCACGGCGAAAGCGCCCTCGACATCATGCTGCGGGGCGAAATTGCGGACCTCATTGGGGTCCGCAACCTGCTCGATCGAGAAGAGGGCTTCTAGCGACCCCGGTCGAGAAATCTGGAAATGCCAATGGCCACACGAGTACGCCTTACGAGGCGCGGATCCAGAAAGACCCGGACGGCAAGGTCGTATGGCGCCAAATGTGCTCCATACGTAAAACGAGTTGCCCGCCATTGAGCCTACCTCGAGTGGGTCCTGTAGCCAGCATGGTGCACCGCACACCTACCGGGCAGGTGCAGGGAGTCCACCACAATGAGGGATGGCAGACGGGGCCGCATGCACTAGTCTTGCGCGCCATGCTGACCTTCATGTCCGATCTCTGGCCCCTGATACTCGGCCTCATCCAGTTCACCGCCATGGCCGGCGCCGCCGTGCACGTCATGCTTTCCAAGAGCGACGAGCGCGCCGCCGCAGGCTGGCTTGCGGTCATTCTCCTGGTGCCGTTCCTCGGTTGGCTCGTCTATCTCATTTTCGGCATCAACCGCATTCAGCGCCGCGCGCGCGAACTGCGCGCCCGCCATGTCGGTGAATTGCTGCCCGTCCCGCCGCCCGCTCGGGTCGCGGGCGAGACGGTGCCGGACGGCCCGCAGGTGCGTGAAATGGAGAGCCTTGCCCGTTTCGGCTGGAAGGTGCTGCCCGAAAGCTTCGAGGGGGGGAACGCCATCCGCGTCCTCGAAAATGGCGACGAGGCCTATCCGGCCATGGTCGAGGCGATCGACACAGCCCAACGCTCCGTGGCGCTATCCACCTATATCTTCAACAATGATCTCGCCGGCCGAATGGTGCTCGACGCCCTGACACGGGCAAAGGCGCGCGGCGTCCGGGTGCGCATCCTGATCGACGGCGTCGGCTGCTACTACTCGCACCCCTCCCTCATGCCGCTCCTCAGAGAGCGCGGCCTCAATCACACGCGCTACCTGCATTCCTTCATGCCCTGGCGCATGCCCTATCTCAACATGCGCAACCATCAGAAAATTCTGGTGATTGACGGTCGGCACGGCTTCACCGGCGGCATGAACATTTCAGAAGGGAATTTGATCGGTTCCGATCCCCGAAAGCCGATCCGCGACTATCACTTCCGGGTGGAGGGACCGGTGGTCGCTCACCTGATGCACACTTTCGCGCATGAATGGAATTTCGCCACCGGCGAACTTCTGGACGGGCCGGACTGGTTTCCGGAACTGGAGGAAGCCGGCGAGATCACTGCGCGCGGTCTTCCTGCCGGTCCGGATATGGGCATGAACCCGATCCGCTGGACATTGCTCGGCGCTCTCTCCGAAGCCCGTCACTGCATCCGCATTGTCACGCCCTATTTCGTCCCCGACCAGACCTTGCGGACCAATCTCTCGCTGGCCGCCATGCGCGGCGTGAAGGTGGACATCGTTCTACCCGAGACCAACAATCTGCCCTTTGTCGACTGGGCTGCCACCCCGCAACTGGAATGGCTTGCCCGCGCGGGCTGCCGCATCTGGAAGACGCCCGGCCCCTTCGAACATTCCAAACTCATGACCGTGGACAGGCTCTGGTCGATGCTGGGCTCGGCCAATTGGGACGGGCGGAGCCTTCGCCTCAATTTCGAATTCAACCTGGAATGCTACGGGGCCTCGCTGGCAAGCAGGATCGACGACATCATCGAACACAAGATCGCGTCGGCCCGGCCCGTCTCCGGCAAGGAACTCGCCGCGCGTCCCATCTCGATCAAGCTGCGTGACGCCTTCTTCCGCCTTGGCTCACCCTATCTCTGACCCGATCTCCTTTTCCCCGGGGCCCACGAGCGCTATGCTTCCGGGGTGCGATCGGACGCTCCATCCGAAACGACGATCCCGAAGAGGTTCGAAATGACCGAAAGCGGCGCGAAAAAAACGGCAGACGCGGAATTGAAAGACCTCCGCGAGGAGATCGCCGCGCTCAAGGAAGCGCTTGAGGAGGAACGCGCCCGCAAGGCCCCGCCCTTTTCGAAAGAAGATGTCGAAGAGCTTGGCGACAAATTGCAGGACGGCCTGACCGACCTGGAAAAACAGATCGATTCCAACCCCGTTCCAAGCGCGCTCATCGCATTCGGCATCGGATTCCTTATCGGCCGCGTGCTGGGAAAGTAGGACTGCGATGTACGACCCCACACCCAAACTGAGAACGCTTGCCGAGGCCGAACTCTTCCGCGCCGAACTGGAGGCAAAGAGGCTCGCAAACCGGCTGAGCCTGATCGGCATCGCGGTCTTCCTCGCGATTTTTGCCTTCACCATGCTGGTGATTGCCGGCTTTCTCGCACTCTCGGAACTTTATGGCTATCCGCTCGGAGCACTTATCACCGGCGGCGCATTGCTGTTCGTCGCCATTGTTGCGCTCGGCCTTGCAGCCCGCAAACCGAGCCATGCCGACGAACTGGAAATGAAACTCGCCAACCTCAACATCGAGGCGGCGCGCGCCGATATCCGCCGCGATGTGGATGCGCTGGAAAAGCGTTTCAACGATCTCTCCATGGGACTTCTCGGCATGGTCCGCGGCACCTCTTCAGGCATGCCGATGGTCACAATCATCCTGGGCGCCCTGGCTGCGATGAGCCCTTTCTTGCGCAAGATCATCATGCCGATCCTCAATCGCGATGGCGGGGCCAGAGACGACGACGCGAAACCGGAGTAGCGGCGCCACCCTGCCCGACGGCAGCCCATGACGTCGAGTGACGGCGGGGACGGAATGAGATAGAAACCGGAGCTGTATGGTCCGGTCGTCTCTTCAGGAAACTCTGATGAAACTCTATGCTTCGCCGACATCCCCTTTCGCCCGCAAATGCCGCGTGCTCATCCGCGAGAAAAACGGCACATCCCATGTGAGCGAGGAAAATATCGTCGCCATGCAGGATCCGCCGGCGCTGCATGAAGCGAACCCGCTCGGCAAGGTGCCGGCGCTTGTGCTTGCCAATGGCGACACGCTCTTCGACAGCCCGCTCATCTGCGAATATCTGGACTCGACCCTCGAAGGCGAAACCATGATCCCGCTTGCCCATCCCGAGCGCTGGCCCGTGCTGCGCTTTCAGGCGCTGGCCGACGGCATCATGGACGCAGCCGTTGCCATCACCATGGAACGCGGCCGCAAGGATTCCGAACAATCCAAAATCTGGCTCGGCCGCTGGCATCGCGCCATCGACCGCTCGCTCCAGATTCTGGACGACGAAGTGACGAAACTCGACGGCCCCGTCGACCTTTCTCACATCGCGGTCGGGTCGGCGCTTGGATATCTCGACTTCCGTCACGCTGCGCTGGAATGGCAAAAGAGCTACCGCGAGATCGCAGGCTGGTGGGCGGACATGAACAAGCGTCCGTCCTTTACGGACACAGCCCCGCCCGCATCCTGACCGCTGCACCAGGCC
>CAYSVF010000136.1:0-6762 GCA_964434415.1 uncultured Parvibaculum sp. | reverse complement strand
GAAAAGGGACGTCCCCTGCTCCCCACTGGCCATCCCAGCAAGTACCGGACCAGCGCGGCCTTATCATGTCGCGGAGGTGACGCCCGGGAGGCAGATCATGGCGACAATCGGGGAACGGCGCCGTTGATCGCCCATCGGAGATCTCGTGGCCGGCTCACTCCTCGTCGGCAGCCTTGCGGCCCCGGCTTTGGGACTTCCGCTTCTTCAGGTTTTCCCGAAGGGCTTCGGCCAGACGCGCCTGTTTGGCCTTGGCGTCCCTGACCTGGCTCGCTCTGTCGGTGCCTTTACCGTTGGGCGCGCGGCCGCTCATATTCGTTCTGGATGTCTTGTTCATCGCTTGGGGCTTTCTTTTCGGGCCAAAACGGCCCCTTCCGGGCGCGATTTAGGGGCGAAGGCGCGGCGCCGTCAACCGGGGACGCCATTCCCGGCCAGGACGAGACCCGAGGCCGTTTTACAGGGTTGCAGATAATCGGGGCATGTGGCAGTTTCCGCGCGCTTCGCACACCTGCGGGTTGCGTCGCCTGTCAGCTTTCCGTTTACCAAAGAAGGCTAGACTTTCCGCGGATCAACTATCCCGGCTCCGGGCTGCTGTAGCTCAGTGGTAGAGCACTCCCTTGGTAAGGGAGAGGTCGACAGTTCAATCCTGTCCAGCAGCACCATTTCCCGCGCATTCCGGCCTTTATATTGTCCGCCTGACAGCCTGTTCATGGCAATTGTCGGGGCTAGGGCCATGATGCGGCCGGACCCGGTTCCAGCATATGCCGCACATGAGCTATTTTTCACTTGATCCCGGCCGGGGCCGCCCCATTAATCCCGCTCGAAAATAGGGTACCCGACATGCCGGCCGCCCCCGGGCTGGGGCATATCCCGAGGCAGGGCCGCCGCAGCGCCCCAAAAGCAGTACAAAAAGCCATGCTCAGAACCGTGCTTTATGTCATCGGCCTGCTTTTGTGCATTCTGGCTGCCGCCATGCTGCTGCCGGCCATGGTCGACTATGCCGCCGGCGATGTGGATTGGCGTGTCTTCATCGCTTCGGCCGGGCTTACGGCCTATGCGGGCGGCTCGATGATCCTCGCTTTCCGTGCGCCCCATGTCCACATCCGGGCGCGGGAAGGTTTTCTGCTAACGACAGGAAGCTGGCTTGCGGTGAGCGCCTTCGGATCTTTGCCGCTCATATTCAGCTCGCTCCAGCTATCGCCTGCCGATGCCGTTTTCGAAACCGTGTCTGGCCTGACCACGACGGGCGCCACGGTGCTGACCGGGCTCGATACGATGGCGCCAGGGCTCCTATTCTGGCGTTCGCTGCTGCAATGGATAGGCGGTGTCGGCATCATCGTCGCAGCGATCTTCATGCTCCCGTTGTTGCGTGTGGGCGGAATGCAGCTCTTCCGTTCGGAATCTTCCGACATCTCGGAGAAGGTCGCCCCGCGCGTCTATCAGATCGCATCACTGACAATCGTCATCTATGCGGTGCTGACATTTGCTTGCGCAATCTGTCTCGTCGTTGTCGGCATGACGCCATTCGATGCGATCAATCATGCGATGGCTACCCTCGCGACAGGTGGCTTTTCAACCCGGGATGCCTCGGTGGGCTTCTACAATTCCGTGCCGATAGAACTTGTGCTCGTCATTTTCATGGTGGCGGGCGCGTTGCCGCTCGTCTTCTACGCCATGCTGGTCAAGGACGGGCAGCGCGCATGGCGACAGGAAAAGCAGGTTCCCGCTTTTCTGCTGACTTTGGCAGCCGCCATTCTGGCCGTGACCTTCTGGCGGGTCTCATCGAGCCCTGAGGATTTCGGACACGCGCTGAGGGAGGCGACGTTCAACGTCACCTCCGTCATCACCGATACGGGCTTTGCTTCCACCGATTTCAGCAAATGGGGCACGGGCGCACATGCATTGTTCCTCTTGCTGATGTTCATCGGCGGCTGCGCCGGGTCGACCTCCGGATCCATCAAGATTTTCCGCTGGCAGATCCTCTTCAGGTCGTTCGCTGTACATCTGAAGCGGAACATCGCCCCCCATCGCATGATCGTGCCGCGCTACCGCGACAAACCCGTGGACGACGATATGGTCTCTTCGGTGCGCAATTTCTTCTTCATGTACATCCTGACATGGGGTGTCGTTTCGACCTTGCTCATGTTTACCGGGCTCGACTTTCTCTCGTCCGGCAGCGCCGTCGCCACCGCGATGGCAAATGCCGGGCCGGGTCTCGGCCCTATTGTCGGCCCCGGCACTACCTTCGCCTCGGTTTCCGATTCTGCGAAATGGCTGCTAAGCGCCGCGATGTTGCTTGGCCGGCTTGAGCTGACAACCGTCTATATTCTGTTCCTGCCGGATTTCTGGCGGAACTGAAGCCGCGCGACCATATTCCGGCCCTCGATCGACCCGCCGTATACGAACCAATATTTTCCGATATAGAGCCTCCTTTTCCGTAACGGCGTAACCTGTTGCTGCCAAACAACAAATATGTCGGCGGGATCGCAACATCTCCATATTTCCGCCTTCCACACTCCTCCCCACCGTCACACTCGGCCGCTACCCAAATGCATGTCAGCGGCGCACGCTATGAGGCGCTCGCGAAAACTCATCCTTCGTGTGGGGCCGATCGATTGCGACCGGCCGAGCGATAAGAAGAGGAAACAGGACATGATGAAAACTGCGATCACCGCTCTCGCGCTGGCTCTGGCGCCGACGGCTGCATTCGCGCAGATGAACACGGCCAATGTCGACACCGAAAGCTATGGTCCGAAAGCCGGCGACACGGAGTTCACTCTGTCCGGCTCGGGCTACAGCAACAAGGATTTCGACAACAACACGTTCGGTCTCAGCGGCAGTCTCGCCAAATATCTGACGGACAACGTGGCCATCGGCATTCGTCAGAGCGTGAACTGGACAGACCCCAAGAACGGTAGCGACCAGTGGGGCGGCTCCACGCGCGGCTTTGCCGACTATGTCTTCGATCTGAAGAAGTTCCGCCCCTATCTGGGTGTGAGCGTCGGCGGCATCTATGGCGATAATTTCAACGATACGTTCGCCGCAGGTCCCGAGGCCGGCCTCAAATACTACGCGGACCAAAACACTTTCGTCTTCGCCCAGACCGAGTACCAGTTCACCTTCGATGACGTGGACAATCTCAGCAACGATTCCGAGCACGGGCTCTGGCAGCACACGGTCGGCGTCGGCTTCAACTTCTGACGGGCGGCTATTTTTAAGCCTCACAAAGGGCGTCCCTTTAGGGACGCCCTTCTTCGTATGCGCTCACGAGCTTGCGGACGAAAACGTCTGGATGTGCTACTCGCATGAGGCATGAGAAAGATCGAATATCTGGAAAGCGCCCAGAACCCCCGAGTGAAGCTCTGGCTCGGACTTGCCGAGCCGAGAGCAATCCGAAAGAGCGGGCGTTTCCTGCTGGCAGGCCGGAAAACCGTGCCCGAAGCGCTGAGCCGCTGGCCCGGGCAATTCGAAGCGCTCATCGCGACCGATGAGGCTGCGCTGGAAGGCCCTGCCATTCCGGACGAACTGGCCCGCATCCTCGTACCGAAAACCATTTTCGAACGGCTTGATCTGTCCGGAACCGGCCATGCGCTGCTTGTCGGGCTTGTACCGGAGATGCCGCGAACCGATCTTTCCGCCGCGCCGCAAGGACTGGAGTTGGTCTGCGCGCTATCCGATCCGAACAATCTCGGTGCGCTCATTCGTTCCGCGGCCGCCTTCAACGTCAGCCGCCTCATACTAATGCCGGAATGCGCGCACCCGTTTCACCCGCGTTCTTTGAGGGCGGGCTCCAATGCCGTCTTCGAGTTGCGGCTGGAGACGGCATCAAGTTGGGAAGCGCTTAATACGGCCCAGGGTCCTATCTTCGCACTGGACGGACACGGCACCGATATGACGGCGTTCGACTGGCCGTCAGACCTTCGTCTGGTCCTCGGCGAGGAAGGACGGGGCGTACCGGACAGTCTCAAAATGAAACGCCTCGCCATTCCAACCAGCGGCAAGGTCGAATCGCTCAATGCCATGGCTGCGGCCAGCATTGCGCTTTCGCAGTTTTTTCTGTCCCGTCGCAAAACCGGCATGTGAACCGGCACGTGGCACCTTGCGTAGAAGGCTGAGAGGACCGGGCAATGCCCGTGACGCGCCACTCCAGTCAGGACCCCATGGGGAGGCTCGCCACGACAGGCGTTTTCCGGTTCTCACCCCTCCGTTTCGACGCCGTTTGCGAGGGCCTGCTCCAACCAGCCCCTTTTAGCCGGCTTGTTTCACCGCTTCATAGGCGTTCAGCGCGCGCGTCCTTGCTTCGCTATGGTCGACGATGGGACGGGGATAATTCTCGCCCAAAACGATACCGGCCGCCTCCAGCATCACGGGCGGCGCCTCCCATGGCTTATGGATATATTTCGTGTCGAGCCCGGAAAGCTCCGGTACATAACGCCGGACATAATCACCTGCGGGGTCGAACTTCTCGCCCTGAAGCACCGGGTTGAAGATACGAAAATAGGGCGCCGCATCCGCGCCCGAACCTGCCACCCATTGCCAGCTCGCCCGGTTCACTGCGAGATCGGCATCGACCAGCGTATCCTCGAACCAGCGCGCGCCGCGCTTCCAGTGAATGAGCAGATCCTTCAGCAGGAACGAGGCCGCGATCATGCGGACACGGTTGTGCATCCAGCCGGTCTGCCAGAGTTCGCGCATCCCCGCATCGACAATGGGATAACCCGTTTTTCCCGCCGTCCATTTCCGGAACGCCTCGTCATCATTGGACCACGGAAATGCATCGAAGGCCGATTTCCAGTTTTCATCCGTGATGGATGGCCAGTGATAGATCAGGTGATAGGCGAAATCGCGCCAGGCAACCTCGGAGAGGAATGTGTCGATAGATTTTTCGGCTGACGGATTGTCGCCTCGATGGGCCTCGACCGCCGCCCATATCTGGCGGGGGGAGATTTCTCCCCAATGAAGATGCGGCGAAAGACGTGAGGTTCCTTCCATCCCCGGCAGGTCGCGCTGTCCCCGGTAGTCGCTTACGGCGTTATCGAGAAAATGATGCAGGCGTGCATGTGCGCCTTTTTCACCCGGGGTCCAGCGCTCTCTTATGCCGCCCGCCCAATCCGGGGAGGACGGGCGGAGATGCCAGTCGTCCAGCTTGTCCGACACCAGATCGCGACCTCCCTCCAGCTTGCGCATCGGCGCCAATGGCGCACCGAAAGGGGCGGATGCGGAGAGCGCTTTCCAGAAAGGCGTGAATACCTTGTACGGATCGCCGGTCTTCGTTTTCACCTGCCAAGGCTCCGCCAGAAGCGAGGCGGCGAAACTCCTTGTTTCGATACCGTCCTCGGCCAGAGAGGATTTGAGGCTCTTGTCGCGTTCTATGGCGGCCGGCTCGTAACAGCGGTTCCAGAAAACCGCTTTGGCGCCGGTCTCCCTCACCAAAGCGGGGAGTTCTTCCTCCGGCTTTCCCCGTCTCAGGACCAGATTCGCACCGCGTTTGCCCAACGCTTCCGAAAGACCGGAGAGGCTCCCATGAAGCCACCAGGCGGAAGCTTCGCCCGGCAGATCGCGCTCATCGAGAATGAACAATGGCAGCACGGGCACTCCCCGCTCGGCGGCCGCGGCAAGCGCGGGGTTATCGGCGATGCGCAGATCGCGACGAAACCAGACAATGATCGGCGGCGTTGATTTGTTTTCTGTCATATCCTGCTGTCAGTGCGGAGACGCGATTTTTTATGGATACGCTTTTCAGCCGCTGCCGGATCAGTCAGACGCGCCTTTCCCCTTCAATACGGCATATGACACCGGGAACGATATGTCGTCGTCGCCGAAAGGGTAAAGCAGCGTGGCACTCGGTTTCCAGATCACCACGAGCCCGTCCTCCCACTCGATACGGCGCTGGACATCGGGTTCCTCGAACAGCGCCTTGAGGTAGTCGAGAATGGCACGTCCCTCTTCCACCGGCACACCGTGAATGGCGCTGGTAAACGCGGGGCTCACGCCCAACGCCATTGTACCGCTTTCAGCCAGCAGAGACGCAAGCGCGCTTCGGTGGATTTCTTTCTCGAAGGGTCGCCAACCAGCGCAACTGCTCCGGCGTCTCACAAGTCTGCGCCAATGGCAGCGCTGCGTCGTGGCATGCTTGCGGAACGCTATGCGGCGCTGCTGGGGCTTCGCGTCGACAAGATGCCGTTCGACGTGCCGCCTGCCTTCGTGCACCAGGTCTGGCCTGCGATTCTTGACGACGACCCGGACCATATTTGGCTCAGGACCCTCATTCGCGAAGCTGTGACAGGAGGTTAGGCGCCTATTCCGTCCGGGAGAGGGGAACGACGAAGCGGATGTCCCCTTCCATGGCGGTGAGTGCCTTGACGCGATAGACGTCCTGGAGATTCCGGTCGGTCAGGACGTCCTGCGGTGCGCCGGATGCGCGTATTTTTCCCTCGTGCAGCAGGACCAGCCGGTCGCAGAAGCGCGAGGCGAGCGACAAATCGTGCAGCACGGCGATGACGATGCGGCCTGAATTTTTCGCATAGTTTTCAAGTACTTCCATGATGCGGAGCTGGTGATAGGGGTCGAGCGAGGCGACCGGCTCGTCGACGAGGAGGAGCGGCGCCTCGACGGCCAGCGCGCGGGCGAGGAGGACGCGGGCGCGCTCGCCGCCGGAGAGGCTCATGACGTCGCGGCCGCGATAGCGCGCAACATCGGCGAGCTGCATGGCGCGCTCGACAGCCTTTTCATCGGCTTCGCGCATTTTCCGGAACGGTTCCAGAT
>CAYSVF010000135.1:0-6762 GCA_964434415.1 uncultured Parvibaculum sp. | reverse complement strand
ACCTTCTTCTTGTGGGTCGCGACATAGATGGCGCCGGCGCACATGAAGAGCGTGATCTTGCCGATGGCGTGGGTAACGATGTGCATCGTGCCGCCGATAATCCCCATCTGCGTCGCCATCGCCATGCCGAGCGTGATGTAGGAAAGCTGGCTGACGGTGGAATAGGCGAGCCGCGCCTTCAGATCGTCCTTGGTCAGCGCGATGATGGAGGCAATCAGGATCGACGCCGATGCCAGCCAGACGAGCCATTGCGAGGCATCGGTCTGCGACAGGTAATCCACGCCGAAAACATAGACGCCGACCTTCAGCATGGTGAAGACGCCGGCCTTCACAACGGCCACGGCATGGAGAAGCGCGCTTACCGGCGTTGGCGCGACCATGGCCGAGGGCAGCCAGCGATGGAACGGCATGAGCGCCGCCTTGCCGATGCCGAAGGCGAAGAGCGCCAGCAGGACCGGCACCAAAGCCGGGTCAACGTGACCGGCAATGAAGCCGCCGGGCTGGAAGTCCAGTGTGCCCGTGGCGCTCCACGTCCAGATGATGGCCGTCAGCAGGAACAGGATCGACGTCGACATCAGGATCGCGAGATAGGTACGCGCGCCGCGCCGCGCTTCGTCAGTCTGCTTATGAGCCACCAGGGGATAGGTCGAAACCGTCAGCACTTCATAGAAGATGAAGAGCGTGAAGAGGTTGGCCGAGAAGGCAATGCCGATGGCGGCGGAAATGGCGAGCGCGTAGCAGATGTTGAAGCGCGTCAGATGATGTTCGTTTTCCGCGCGCATATAGCCGATGGAGTAGATCGCGGCGGGGATCCACAAGCCCGATGCGACCAGCGCGAAGATCATGCCCAGCGGTTCGATTGAAAAGGAAATCACCAGACCGGGCATCACCTCGAAGAGGGAGACGGACGGCGTTTGCCCCGCATTGACCATGCCGAGCAGGTCCAGAACGACCAGGAAGGTCAGGACAGCCGCGATGACGCTCGAGGCGTCGCGCAGGTTCGGCAGGCGGGAAAAGGCGGCGATAAACAGCGTGACGAGCAGCGGAATGCCGATCGCCAGTAGGATGCCTGTGCTGCCGTCGATTGCGATCATGCGTCCCTCACTGCCAAATGATGTTGGACGCGGAAATAAGCGTCGAGGCGGCACGGCTTGCCGCTGCACTGGTCAGCGCGGCATGCGTGCCGAAATAGACGGTCGCGGCGGCCAGCACCCACATGGGGATAATCATCGCGAGAGGCGCTTCCTTCGCCTTGCTATCGGGCGAGGGCGAGTGGAGATAGAGTGTTTCCACGATGCGCCAGACATAGGCGACGGCAATGAGCGACGAGAGCACGATGGCTGCGGCGATGGGCCACCAGCCCAGCTCCAGCGCCGCCTGCACGAGATACCATTTGCTGACGAAGCCGACGGTGAGCGGGATACCGATCAGGCTGAGCCCGCCGACCACGAAGGCGGCGCTCGTCCAGGGCATGGCGCGGCCGAGGCCCTTCAGGTCGGAAATCCTGCTCGATCCCACGCTGTAGACGAAGGCGCCGGCCACCATGAAGAGCGTTGCCTTCGTGACGGCGTGGTTGAAGAGATGGATGACTGTCGCCATCACGCCGGTCTGCGTCATGAAGGCCGTGCCGAGCAGCATGTAGCCCACCTGTGCGATACTGGAATAGGCCAGCATGCGTTTCAGGTCGGTCTGGAATACGGCGACCAGCGAGGCGGCGAACATGGCGAGAAGCGCCAGCGGCAGCAGCACATATTGCAGCGTCGATTGCTGATAGGCGTAGTCGAAGCCGAATATGCCGAACATGAAGCGCAGCAGCACATAGACTGCGACCTTCGTCGATGTCGCCGAGATGAAGACGGATACGGCCGAGGGCGCGAAGGTGTAGGCGTTCGGCAGCCAGAGATGCAGTGGGAACATGGCAAGCTTCAGGCCGATCCCGACCAGCACGAAGGCAAAGCCCATATGCAGCATGCGCGAGTCGCCGCGCAGGGTGATCTGGTGGGCGAGGTCGACCATGTTGAGCGTACCGGTCGCCATGTAGAGAAGACCCAGGCCGATGACGAAGAAGGTCGCGCCCACCGTGCCCATGATCAGGTAGTTATAGGCTGCCGTCAGGGCGCGCCGGTTGCGCTCCGCGCCCGTCGCCACCAGGGCATAGGTCGAGAGGGAGGATATCTCCAGAAAGACGAACACGTTGAAGGCGTCGCCGGTAATCGTGACGCCGAGCAGTCCCGTCAGGCAGAGCAGGAAGGCAGTGTAGAAGAAGCCCTGCTTCTCCTGAGGTATCTCCTGCGCCACGCTCTTCACGGCGTAGGGGAGCGTGACGACCGCGATGCCGGACACGATCAGCAGGACAAAGGCGTTCAGGACGTCGACCCGGTATTCGATACCGATCGGCGGGGCCCAGCCTCCCAGATGATATGAGATGACGCCGCCATCCAGCGTCTGCGAGAGCAGGGCCGCCGAGATCGCAAAGCTCAAAATGGCGACGATGAATGCAATGGTCCATGCCAGGCGTCCGCGGTTGAAGATCGCGCAGACGGGCGCGGACATCAGCGGTATCACGACCTGAAGGGCCGGCAGGTTTTTGGCAATGAGATCGATCATTTCCCGCCGGACTCTCTCTTGTTCACATCATTACTCTGTCCGGAGACGGGTGCCGCCCCATCGCCTTGTTCCGCGAATTCGAGCTTTTGTTCGATTTCGGTGAGTTCGTCTTCTTCGATAGTTCCGAACTCCTCTCTGATGCGCACAACGAGGGCCAGCGCCAGCGCGGTCGTCGCGATACCGACCACGATGGCGGTGAGGATGAGGACGTGAGGCACGGGGTTGGAATAGACGGTGTTCGGATTGCCGGTCAGGATCGGCGCCGTCCCGCCCTCGATCTTGCCCATCGATATGTAGAGCATGAAGACAGAGGTCTGGAACAGGTTCAGGCCGACGACCTTCTTGATGAGATTTCCCCGGCTCACCGTGATGTAGAGGCCGGTCATCATCAGGATGACGAACAGCCAGTAATTGTAGTGACCGATGATGAATTCGAGATCGAGGACGACTTCCTGCATCACCAGTCCTCATCCTTGAGTTTGGGTGTGCGGGAGGCGAAGGCCACGAAAATGCCGATCATGACGGACGCCACCGTGATGCCGACCCCGAGTTCCACGATGAGGATTCCCCATTCCTGGGCGTGGTGTCCGCCATGTCCGATGGCCTCGTAATCGAGGAAATTGTATCCGGCGAGCAGCGCGTAAAGGCCGGTTCCCGCATAGATCAGGACACCGAGGCTCATGGCCACGCGAATGAAGGATGTCGGCAATATATCCGTCATCGCTTCGACGCCGAAAACCAGCCCGTAGAGGATAAAGGCCACAGCGAAGATGACGCCGGCCTGAAAGCCGCCGCCCGGCCCGTAGTCTCCGTGCCACTGTACGTAAAGCGCATAGACGATGATCGGGGGAATCAGAAGTTTGGAAACGACGCGGAGGATAGAGTGATGATCCATTGGCTTTTCACTCCTTGCCCGAGCGTTTTTGCTTTTTCCGGCTGAACGAGCCGAGCAGCAGAACCACGGCGACGGCCGCGGTGAAGATCACGGTGGTTTCGCCGAGCGTGTCGTATCCGCGATAGCTGGCCAGGATGCCCGTGACGATGTTGGGGACACCGATTTCCTCGGGCGTGCGGGCGATATAGTCGGGCGCGACATGCTCGTGGATGGGCGCTTGCGCGGTGCCGAAAGCCGGCATGTCGAGCGTGCTGTATACGAGGGCTGCGCCCGTTACCAGGCAGACGAAGATCGGCAGGATCGGCGAACGCTTGGTGCTTTTCTCGCGGGTGACGGTAAGCGCCATGGTGCCGAGCATCAGGACGGTGGAAATGCCCGCGCCGACGGCCGCTTCTGTGAAGGCGACGTCCACGGCGTCCAGCGCCACGAAGAGGCCGGCGGACAGAAGGCTGAAGACGCCCGACAGCATCGCGACGGCGAAGAGGTGCCGAACCCTGACGATGGCGATCGCCGTCATGACGAGAAAGGTGAAAAGCAGGACGTTGATAAATGCTGCCAGGGAGATGCCGGTCATCATGCGCTTCCCTCTCCGCTGGAGGATTTGTTGGCGGCCACCGGCTCGGTGTCGGGCAGTTTGCTGCGATAGGGAATTGCGGCAGTCGGAACGTCGCTCAGGGTCTGTTCCGTCTCATCCTTCTTCAGATCCAGCGGCCTCAGCCCGGCGACGAAAGCCGCATTGCTGACCGCGTGGGTAGCGGTCGGGCTGGTGATGAAAAGCAGAAAGGCTATGAGGATCAGTTTGAGCGTCGCGATGTCCCAGCCGGTCTGGAACATCATGCCGATCAGGATGATTTCCGCCCCCGCGGTGTCGATCACGCCAGCTGCGTGAAGGCGGGACCAGAAATCGGGCAGACGAACGATGCCCAAGGCGCCGACGAGCAGGAAAAAGCTTCCCGTCGCGAAGGCGATGCCGGTGGCGATATTGCAGGCGAGATCGAGGAGGCTCATATCCATCTCTCAGGCCTCCGGCCCGTCTTGGCTGCCCAAGCCGCGCCCAAGTGCGCGGTAGCGGAAGAATTTCAGCACGGCGATGGTGCCGACGAAATTGATCAACGCGTAGAGGAGGGCGATGTCCAGAAAATCCGGGCGCTCCGTCAGGAAGCCGATATAGCCCAGCAGGAGAACGGTAAGCGTGCCGAAGGAGTTCAGCGCCAATACCCGGTCGTAGAGATCGGGGCCGAGATAGAGCCGGGCGAGGACAAGCAGCATGGCAACGACAAGGGCAGCGGTGCCGGCAATGAAAAGGATCATCGGTGGCGTACCTCTACTTCGGTCACTTTGCCGCCCATCTCTTCGAAACCGTCGGCGCCGGTGAAATCTTCCGTCAGGGCGTGGACAAGAAAGGCGTCCTTGCCGGTTTCGACGGTGATCGTCCCCGGCGTGAGCGTAATGGAATTGGCGAAAATCGTTCGCCCCATCTCGGTCGACTGGTTCCACGGCACCCGTATCAATTGCTGGGAGAGCTTCATCTCCCGGGCCAGGATGACGCGGCAGACGGCGACGCTCGCCTTGAATATCTCCACAGCGAGCCAGACCCAGTAGAGGACAAGGGCGGGCCTGAGCTGGACGGGGACGGCTTCGTCATCCAGCAGGCGCATGCGCGCGGCGAGATAGACGGTAAAGAGAACGGAGACCAGTCCCATTGCCAGGAGAAACGGCGTGAAGTGTCCCGAAAGGGTGAGCCAGAGCGCTATGAGCGCGATCGTCAAGCTGATGGCTTTGACCATTTCGGTACCGGCGTCCTGCTGGATGCAGCGCAGCATAGCGGTTCCTCGAAGGCGCATGCTGGCTGCTAATGGGATGTTGTTGCGATGCGAAAAAGATTCCCGCTGCGACACGCTAATATGCACAGTCGCCCTATAGGGGGCAAGGAACCCCAAATGCTGTCTGCGGTTTTGGAGCCCTCGGTATACAAGAAGCGGTTTCCGGATTGGCTTTACTGCCGGAACATCGCTGTTATAGTTTTTTCATGTTGAGGGGGATCGTGGGGAGGAACCACGGACCAGAACGAAGTCCCGGCTTTTCCGAGCAGAGGCCATTCTGTTTCGGAGCGCCGGATCGGTAATCGTGGCTGGGATGGAAGAACGGTTGGAGAGTGCGGCGGAATCCGTCGATAACGCATTCGAAGTATCTGGCGTCGTGAAGTGGTTCGATGCGGTCAAGGGATATGGCTTCATCGTGCCCGATGACGGCAGAGAGGATGTACTTGTCCACCTGTCATGCCTCAAACAGGCAGGCAGGGAAGTCCTCGAGGAAGGCGCTACCGTCTCCTGCGAGGCGGTCAAGCGGCCGAAAGGCAATCAGGCAATCCGGATACTTGAAGTCGATGAGAGCACTGCCGTGCGCAGTGCCTCGTCTCAGGTTCCTGCGCGCAATCGATCGCCGGCATCGGCGGTGGTTGCCGTGGGCGAGTACGAAATTGCCACGGTGAAATGGTTCAACCGCGCCCGGGGCTACGGCTTCGTAACGCGCGGGGACGGAACGCCGGACATTTTCGTGCATATGGAGACGCTGCGGCGCCACGGCATCCGCGATCTTCTCCCCGGGCAGAATGTGAGCGTCCGGTTCGGCGAAGGTCCGAAAGGGCTGATGGTGGCCGAGATCTCGCTTCCGGAAGGCAATGGAAATGGGAATGGCAACGGGTCGGACCACAGCGTCTGATCGGGCATAAATCCTTAATCCAGTTTCCGGGAGATGAGTTGAGTATGGGCCGCGAAAAGCTTTCCGAGGATGATTCCGCCTATGACGATCCGCCGGAGGGGTTTGTCCCTTCCAGCACGCGCGGTCCCTACACCACGCATAACGGCCCCTTTTTCCACAAGGTGACGGAAGACGGTTTCTGGCACGGTGTGCGTGTGAGGGAGCGGCACTGCAATTCCCGCGGCATCACGCATGGCGGCATGCTGATGGCCTTTGCCGACGGGTTGCTTGGAACCGCGGTCTTTCGGGAAACCCACACGGTGGCGCTCACGATCCGGATGACGTCGGATTTCCTGTCCTCCGCCCGGCCCGGCGACTGGCTGGAGGGAACGGCGCGCGTCGTCAAGGCGACGCGATCGGTCTGTTTCTGCGAAGCCGATCTCTATGTGGGGAGCCGTCCGGTGCTGAAGGCCAATGGTGTCTTCAAGCTTATGCAGAGGCACAAGGAAGGCTAGGGGAGCGGCCCCGGGGCCGGAATATGGTCGGGGCGGCGTGATTCG